>NZ_JAPSJA010000227.1 GCF_031178525.1 Microbacterium sp. | reverse complement strand
GTCTCGTACGTGCCGACGAGCAGGCCGCCGCCGAGGTGGAAGATCGAGTAGTTCCGTCGTCCGGATGCCGCGATCTCGTCGAGCATCTCCGGCCAGACGGGATCGTGTCGCGCCACGTACTCGTCCATCAGCTCGGGCTTGACGTGCAGGGTGAAGCACACGCGCTGGCTCATCGTCGAGTCGTCCTCCGTCGGATATTGAATCGTTTCATCCTATGCACGGCTTCGATCCGAGGGCAAGACGGCCGGTCGATCGGCCGTCGGCCCGTGCCGACCGGCTCAGACGCGCTTCGCGACCCAGTCCAGCTGGGCGCGCCGCTGGAAGGCGCCGCCGCCCTCGTGGTCGTTGAACGGGTACACCTCGATCTCGCGCTCGTCGGACGCCCAGCTGTTGTACGCCGAGAACACCGTCGATGGCGGGCAGATGACGTCCATCAGCGCGACCGAGAACAGGGCGGGCACGGACGCGCGCCGGGAGAAGTTCACGCCGTCGAAGTAGCTGAGCGTGCGATACGTGCGCTCTTCCGCACCGCGATTGGTGGCGAGGTACGTGCCGATCTCGCGGTACGGCATGGCGTCAGTGATCGTCGTCGCGCGCGGGAAGTCGCACAGGAACGGCACATCGGGAAGCGAGCCCGCGACGTCGACCCCGCTCGCGCCGGCGAGCGCCGTCGCGGCGATCGTGATGCCGCCTCCCTGACTGCCGCCCGTGATGAACAGCGGCACGTCCGCCACCAGGTCCCGCGCGGTCTCGACCGCCCGCACCGCGTCGGCGAACACGCGGCGGTAGTAGTAGGTGGACGGGTCCTCGATGCCCTGCGTCATCTTGCCGGGCGAGGCGGGCGCGGAGCCGTGCGGATCGGGCGTCGCGCCCGGGCGGGAGTGGTGCCAGCCCTGGCCGCGCGTATCGACGAACAGGTGCGCGTACCCGGCGAGAGGCCACGACCCGACCTCGTGCGCGAGACCCCTGCCCCCGCTGTAACCGTTGAACTCCACCACCACCGCGCGCGGCGCGACGGCCGCGGGGACGTGCCACCAGGCGCGGATCGGGTCTCCCGCGAAGCCCGAGAAGGTCACGTCGCTCGTCTCGACGAGGGCGAGGCCGGAGTCGACCCGCTCGATGCGCGGAGCCCGGGCGGCCGCGTGGGTCTCGGCGAGCGTCGCCTCCCAGAACGCGTCGAAGTCCGCAGGCTCGGGAACGTTTCTGCGGTACGCGCGCAGCGTCTCGAGGGGCAGGTCGAACAGGGCCATGAATCCGCTCCTTCTGCGGCTCCACTGCCGCTCACGGTCACGAACCTAGCGCGGGGTGAGACGTTTCAGCCGCAAACGGCCGCTAACGTCGGTGGGAAAGACCGAGGGAGCGGACAAGGTGGGCGTGAGCATCCGCGATGTGGCGGCGCGAGCGGGAGTCTCGGTCGGCACCGTGTCGAATGTGCTGAACCGGCCCGGCTCCGTGCCCGACGCCACGCTGGAGCGCGTGCGCGCCGCGATCGGCGAGCTCGGCTACGTGCGCAACGACGCGGCTCGTCAGCTGCGCGCCGGCCGGTCCACGACCGTCGGCCTCGTCGTGCTCGACGCGCGCAACCCGTTCTTCACGGACGTCGCGCGCGGCGCCGACGACGCGGCCGCCGAGCACGGGCTGTCGGTGCTGATCGGCAACAGCGACGAGCGAGCCGAGCGCGAGCTGCGCCTCCTGTCGCACTTCGAGGAGCAGCGCGCGCACGGACTGCTCATCTCCCCGATCGGCGACGACGTCACCCGGCTGCGAGAGCTGCGCGAACGCGGCATCCCCGTCGTGCTCGTCGACCGCGCGGTGCCCGGCAGCGGCTTCTCGTCGGTCGCCGTCGACGACATCCACGGCGGCGAGCTCGCCGCGCGGCACCTGCTCGAGCGGGGGCGGCGGCGCATCGCGTACGTCGGCGGACCGGCGCAGCTGCGCCAGGTCGCCGATCGGGCGGAGGGCGCGCGTCGCGCGGTCGCGGGCGTGGCGGACGCCTCGCTCGAGGTGCTCCCGGTCGCCTCGCTGACCGTCGCGGATGGGCGCGAGGCGGGCGAGCGCCTCGCAGTTCTCGCCACGGCCGACCGCCCCGACGCCGTGTTCGCGGCGAACGACCTGATCGCCCTCGGCGTGCTGCAGGCGCTGGTGCAGGCCGGCATCGCGGTTCCGGACGACGTGGCGCTCATCGGCTATGACGACATCGACTTCGCGGCCGCCGCCGCCGTGCCGCTGTCGTCGATCCGGCAGCCGAGCCGCACGATGGGCGCCACCGCGCTGTCGCTCCTCGTGGAGGAGGCGGCGGATCCGTCGCTCGCGTCGCGCGACGTGGTCTTCGAACCCGAGCTCGTCGTGCGGGCGTCGACCGCGGGCTGACCGGCGCCCGCCGCGTCAGCGGCGGTCGAGCCAGAGCTCCTCGGGCGGCAGGAGCGCATCGAGCTCCGCGAAGAGCTCCTCAGGCAGGTCGGCGGTCGCCGCGGCGACGTTCGACGCCACCCGCGCGGGCGAGGACATGCCCACGACCGTGGTCGCGAACCGGGGGTCGCGCGTCGAGAACCGCACCGCGGCGATGTCGAGCGTGGTGCCGTGGCGCCGGCACACCCGACGCATCTCCGCGATCGCGTCGAGCGTGGCCTGTGGCGCAGGGCCGTAGCCGTACTTCCCCGGCACGCGCACAGGGTCAGTGAGCGCGCCGCCTCCCAGCACCGCGGCGTTGATGAGGCCGGCGCCGTCGGCCTGGGCGCGCGCGAGGAGCGCACCCGCCGAGCGGTCGGCGAGCGTCCAGCGGTTGTGCACCAGCAGCAGCTCGAACACGCCGAGCTCCCAGTAGCGCGAGGTCACGCGGGTGTCGCCGCCCGCGAGGCCGATGTGCCCGATCTCACCGCGCTCCCGTGCCGTCACGAGCTGGTCCACGGCGCCGCCCGGCGCCGTCATCGCGTCGAAGTCGTGGAACTCGGGGTCGTGAAGGTGGACGACGGGCAGGGGCGCGATCCCGAGCCGCTCGGACGACTCGGCGAGGGAGCGTCGCACGCGCTCGCCCGAGTAGTCGCCTCCGAGCGGGTCGACCTTCGTGACGACGAGCGTGTGCTCCGGCAGGGCGCCGTATGCCGCGAGAGCCCTGCCCAGGCGTCGCTCGCTCTCACCCTCGCTGTACCCGTTCGACGTGTCAATCGTGCGGATGCCGGCGTCCAGCGCCGCCCCGACGGTCGCGATCGCCTCGTCCTCCGAGACGTCGTTGCCGAACAGCTGCGGCATGGAGCCGAGCGGGCCGCCGCCGAGCGTCAGCGGCGTGACCAGGAGCCCGGTCGCGCCCAGCGGGTTCAGTGGAAGCGGCGTGCGGGAGTCGGAGGACATGTGCTCCAGCCTGTCAGAACACGGGTGGGACGAACTCGACGCCCGCACGCGCGCCCACGGTGGTGCCGTCCAGCTCGACGCGCTCGTTCGGCGCGATCTCGAGCGCGATGCTGCCCGTCGGCAGGTCGAGCGCGCCGGCCACCGGCCGCGCTCCGATCCCGACCACGGCGCGCACCGAGCCCGTGCGATCGGCGATCACGCGCCATCCGCGCGGGAACGCGAACGCGCGCTCGCCGTCGCGCCGCACCTCGACGCGCGCGTCGTCGGCGGCGAGCTCCCAGTCGGCCCCGTCGATCCGACGGCCGTACGCCACGGCCGCCGCGGCCGCTCCGTGATCCAGCCGCGTCGGGGAGAGCCCCGTGAACCACACCTCGCCGTCCGGTCGCGGGAGGA
>NZ_JAPSJA010000226.1 GCF_031178525.1 Microbacterium sp. | reverse complement strand
CGGTGGTAGGACGCCTGCTGCTCGCGGTCCTCGAGCTCCGCCTGTGCGATCGCGCTGCGGAAGTCGACGTCCCACAGCGTCGGCGCGAGAGCGCGGTACGCCTCCCCGCGGTCGGCGGAGCGCAGGAACGCGAGCTGGCTCGTCCGGATGGTCTCTTCCGAGATGGTGCGGTAGGTCTGCGTCCAGTCCACCGAGAGGCCGAGCCTGCGCCACAGCTCCTCGAAGGTCTTCTCGTCCTCGACCGTGAGCGTCTCGCACAGCTCGATGAAGTTGCGGCGGCTGACGGGCACCTGGTCGGCGGCCTTCAGGCTCTTGGCGTTGCCCTGGAACGGGGGCGTGAAGTCGGGCTCGTACGGCAGCGACGGGTCGCAGCGCACGCCGTAGTAGTTCTGCACCCGACGCTCCGTCGGCAGGCCGTTGTCGTCCCAGCCGATGGGGTAGAACACGGTCTTGCCGCGCATGCGCTCGAAGCGCACCTTGACGTCCGTGTGCGTGTACGAGAACACGTGACCGATGTGCAGCGACCCCGAGGCGGTGGGCGGGGGAGTGTCGACCGAGTACACGCCCGAGCGGCCCGCGGCCCGGGCGGCGTCACGGTCGAACAGGTACGTGCCCTGCTCCTCCCAGGCGGAACCCCACTTGTCTTCGAGACCCTCGAGCGCGGGCTTGTCGGGAATGGCGGCCATAAGGGATCTCCTCGGTATATGCGGCACGGTGTCTGCGTGCCTGAGTGTGGGGTTGTGCCCCGATTCTACCGGGCCGGGCGTGAGCCCTTCCCGTGCCCTCGAGTCCCTCCCTCTGCTGCCCGGATCTTCGGACGGAGCCCGGAACGACGGACCGGCGTCGCGGATCCGGTCCGTCGTTTCGGATCCCGTCCGTGACGACGGATCTGCAGCTGCATCATGCGCGAGCGAGGTGCAGCCCCTGCGCGACGGCGATCGCGATGAGGTCGTGCACCGCAGGCCAGGAGTCGACGATCTGCCGGTAACTGACGCGGATGACGTGGTACCCGAGGAGCTTCAGCTGCGCGTCGTGCACGTTGTCGGCGTCCCGCTGCGGACCCACGTGATGTCCGCCGTCGATCTGCAGAACCAGCCGGTCGCCGATCAGGACGTCGACGGGACGCCCGGCGATCACCACCTGACGACGTAGCGGAAGCTTCAGCCATCGCAGCCGCGGCACCACGATGGTCTCGAGCCCGGAGTCGGCGAAGGGCTGTGCAGCCTGGAGTACCCGCCGCGCGCGCTCGCCCAATGGCAGCCGCCGCATCAGCTCGAGGCTGATCAGCCCGACGCGGAGCGCCGACTCCCACACGACGAGTGCCTGCTCGAAGGGCTGACACTGGGCGATCAGGACGAGCGCGTTCTCGATGCCGTCCTCCAGAGCCCCCGGCGGTCGCGGGACGACCGCGCGCGACCAGTGAACGTGGGCGACGGTGCTCCGCGGGAGTCGATGGTGCGGCTCGGCGGCGACGTGGAACGTGTCGCTGCCGAACGTCCAGAGCCCCGCCCGCTGCGCCCTCGTGACGCACGAGATGACGACGCCGAGCTCGGCGGCGGCGCGGAGTGCCGGATCCGCGCCGGGCAGGGCGATCCAGCCGTTGCTCGGACGGATCAGCAGATTCTGCTTCTTGGCGCGCTTCAGCGCGGAGGACGCGACGCCGGCATCGAGCGCGTCGCGCACGCGCATGACGCCGCCGCGCTCGGCGACCAGCAGGACGGGATCCATGACCCGAGCATGCTCGCGGCCGACTCTGCCAAAGCGGTGCCGACGCGGATCTGAGACAGTCCGCCTCGTTCCTCGGGCTGTGGACGAAAGCCGCACCGCCGCGCCCTTGCGGCTTCCCGAATCTCCGGAGGAAGCCCGGAACGACGGATCCGCGTCGCGGATCGGGTCCGTCGCTTCGGATTCCGTCCGTGGCGATGGTCGCAGCGCTCCAGCCGCGATGCTACATTGCTAGCATGCAAGCCGATGAGCCGAAGGTGCAGTTCAACGTGTACCTGCCGAAGGACCTCGTCCGGGCGGTGAAGCACCGGGCGATCGATGAGGGTGCGAGCCTGTCGGCATTCGTGGAGCGCGTGCTGCGCACGGAGATCGAGAGGGGTGGGGCATGACCCGGATCACGCCCGTCATGATGGTTGCGGACGTCGCGGGGAGCGCCGCGTTCTACGCGCTGCTCGGCCTCGACGAGAGCGCACAGGAGACGAGTCGCACCTGGGCCTCCATGGCGGGCACGGGCGGGTCGCTCGGCCTGCACGTGGCGGCAGCCGGTGAGGCCGGCCGCGTGTCGTTCCAGGTGACGCTCCGAGACGGCGAGATGGACGCGGTGCACGCCTCCCTGGCCGCGCACGGACACGGGCCGACGCCGATCACGGACGAGACCTTCGGGCGCTACTTCACGGTCGCGGATCCGGATGGCTATGTCGTGCAGGTCAACGAGGCTCCGGAGGACCTTGCGCGGTCGTACGAGACGGAGGAGTCCCGCTCGCTCCTCGAGTGACGCCCGCTCGCTCCTCGAGTGACCTCAGCCGCGCACGTCGATGCCCGCCGCCGCGGCGAAGGCCGGCGCGAGGCGCTCGACCTGCCAGGGCGTGAGCGTCACGCCACGCAGCGCGAGCACGTCGAGGAAGGACGCCGCCTCGAGGCCCCGGAGGTCGACGTCCGTCGCGCGCATGCCGCGCGGATCCACCTCTTCCGCCCGGCAGTCGTCGAAGGCGAGCCTGGTGAGCGCGGCGTGCGGCAGATCCAGGGTCCGGATCGCACACCCCGCGATCAGCACGTCCTCGGCCCGCGCACCGCCGAGCGATAGGTAGTCGATCCGGACATCCCGCAGCTCGAGTTCCGCGAGCTGCGCGCCCGCCAGGTCGAGCGTCCCGATCCGGCCGCCGGTGATGCGCATGCGCCGGATCGTCGTGTCGCGCGCCGAGACGGAGGTCGCCTTCAGGTCCGTGATCGAGACGTCGATCAGCGTCGCGCCCACGAGGTCGAGCGCGTCGACCGCCGCGGCGTCGATGATGCACTCCTCGAGCGCCGAATGCGCGAGGTCCACGTCTCCGCTCAGCCCGGTGAAGCGCATCTGATGCGCATCCATACGGCGCGTCACGACGCCCTCATCCAGGTGCCGCGGAAGGTCGGGTGCCGAGACACGGGGCGGGACGGGGCGCTGCACGGAACGGGCCATGCCGCCACGGTATCCCCGAGCGCCGACAGCCCGTAGAATCGGGGGACACGCATCGATCCGGCCATCACCGGGGAGCTCGCGGAAGAACAGGCCTCGGCCTCAGTAGAACCGCGCGGGTCAGGCCCGTCACAGCCGCAGTGAGAGCGGCGGTCTCGCAGGAGACCGCAACGCGGGGTGGTACCGCGGCTCCTGTCGTTCGCCGGCAGAGGTCGTCCTCGCAGACCGAATCCGGATCTGCTGGAGTGCTGATGACCTACCCGAAGTCCTCGTCGTTCGGACCCGCCGCCGACCAGGCCGCCACGATCGTGCCGAGCCCGCGCTTCCCCGAGATCGAGCGCGACATCCTGTCGTTCTGGGAGCAGGACGACACGTTCCGCGCCTCGATCGCGCAGCGCGACGGAGCCGAGGAGTGGGTCTTCTACGACGGCCCGCCCTTCGCGAACGGCCTGCCGCACTACGGCCACCTGCTCACCGGGTACGCCAAGGACCTCTTCCCGCGCTTCCAGACCATGCGCGGCAAGAGGGTCGACCGCGTCTTCGGCTGGGACACCCACGGTCTTC
>NZ_JAPSJA010000045.1 GCF_031178525.1 Microbacterium sp. | reverse complement strand
TCGGTCGCGCGATGCGGCCATGAGACCCACGCCCAGACGGGCGCCGGATCGTTGTGCCACTCGATCGGCCGAGGGCCGTACGCGGCGGCCGGCAGCGTGCACGGGGCGATGTTCGACACGACGATCTCGAGCATCTGCTCGCTGACCTTCGTGCTCCCCACAGAGGAGGAGGCTATGCGGGACGGCGGACATCGCTGGCGCACGCGAGAGCCGCGCGCAAGCCCCTGGCCTCCTCGGGGATCGGTCCCGATGCTCGGATCATGAGCGACGACACGGCCCCGCAGGGGCAGGAACCGGCAGACGACAAGACGATCGCCGACGCGGAGGAGGCGAACCGCCTGGCCGCCGAGCACGGGGTGGCGGATCCCGGCGGACTGCCCGGGCCCGCGAACGCGGAGGGCGAGCCGCCCGTGGACCGTCCCACGGGAACGCTTCCCGCCGAGACCCCCGACGCACACGAGTCTCTCGATGAGAGGATCGACGACGCCACCGAGGAGCTCGGGCCTCCGCAGTAGCGTCGAAGCGCCGCGGAGATGTCCTCTTGCGGGACTACGACGCGGGGCTCTGCGTGGCGGGCGGCTCCTCGGTGGCGGGCGGCGGCGCGGGCTCCTCGGTCGGCAGGGGCTGCTCCTCTGCCTCCTCGGCGTCCTCCTCCGCCTGCTCCTCGGCCTCCTCGGCCGCCTTCTCATCCGCCTTGCGCTGCTCCTCGGCGGCCTTCTCGGCGGCTTTGCGCTGCTCCTCGGCGGCCTTCTCCTCGGCTTTGCGCTGCTCCTCGGCGGCCTTCTCCTCCGCCTTGCGCTGCTCCTCATCAGCCTTGCGCTGGTCTTCGTCCGTGCCGTCCTCGTTCGTGGCGGGGACGGGTACCTCGGCCGGCTGCTGAGAGGGGGGAGCGGTCGTCTCGGGGCTGTCGGTCTGGACGACCGGCGCCACGCCGCGCGACGGGTCCGCCGCTCCCGTGTCGACGTTGCTCAGCGTCCAGGCGCCGAGCCCGATGGCGGCCGCGGCTGCGGCCGCGCCCGTCGCGATCAGCGCGGGACGTCTCCGATTCCGGCGCGGCGCGGCGGCAGCCGTGCCCCCGGCCGCGGCGCTCAAGGACGTGGCCGCGGCACCCGTCGGCATCGCGGTGGTGGCCGGCATCGCGGCGGTCGCGGGGATCGCCTCGGTCGCGGGGATCGCCGCCGTGGGCGCATCCCCGGCGGCCGAGGCCGCGGCGAGACCCGCACCGGCGGCTGCTGCGCCGGGGACGCCGGCACCGGCCGCGGCGCCCAGGCCGGCGGCCGCGATCGGCATGGTGGCATCAGCCTCCTGCGACGCTCGCGATGCGTGCGCGAGCCCGGCGGTCTCCCTCGCGACGTCCGCGGCGGACGGGCGCGCGATCGGATCCGGCGCGGTCATCCGCTCGATGAGCGACGCCCATCCGGCGGGCACGGTGGCGGGGATCCGGGGCCGCGTCGTCTGACGCGCGACGGCGGTCGCGACCGGCGTGGCGCGGGGGAAGGCCGGCTCGCCGGTCAGCGCCTCCAGCAGCATCAGTCCGAGCGCATAGACATCCGTCGCCGGCGTCGGCGCCTCGCCCCGCGCCTGCTCGGGAGCGAGGTACGCGGCCGTGCCCATCACCATGCCGGGGGAGGTCATCCGGTCGCTGTGGAGCAGGTACGCGATGCCGAAGTCCGCGAGCTTGGCGTGGAAGCGGCGGCCCGGCACGTCCGTCGACGCGAGCAGCACGTTCGACGGCTTGACGTCGCGATGCACGATGCCGGCGCGGTGGGCGGCGTGCAGGGCCTCCGCGAGCTCGGTCGCCAGCGCCGCGGTCTCGGCCGGCGGCAGGGGGCCCTCCCGCAGCAGCTGCGACAGCGTCGGGCCGTCGACGAACTCCATCACGAGGTAGTCCTGGCCCGCGCCGATGTGCGCATCGAACAGGGTCACGAGCGCCGGGTGGCTGAGCGAGGCGAGCACGGCCACCTCGCTGCGCGCGCGGGCCGCATCCTCGTCGCCCATGTCGGCGATGAGCTTGATCGCGACGATGCGGCCGAGCGCGGTGTCCTCCGCGCGGTGCACGCGCGACATCCCGCCCGTGCCGATGCACTCGAGAAGGCGGTACCGCCCGTCCAGCATCGCGGCCGTGGGCGATTCGGGTTCGCTTCCGGTCATGTCACCACCGTACGGACACCCGCTGGGCGGGCAATGTGGTTGACAAGCCGCGCGACGGGTGGGGCGGGTCGCGCTGGCCGGGAGGCCGCACGCGCTTGTCGGCCGCGGAACCGATAGGGTTCCGCGGGGCGGTGTACGCCACAGAAGGGGAGTGACGTGACGATCGTCGACCGTGCGGCCAGCCTGCGCGTCCGGACCGTGACGACCGTGCTGACGGTGCTCGCGCTGCTCGTCGCGTCCCTTGTCTTCAGCCCGCGCGCGGAGGCGATCACCTGGGGCCCGAAGCTCTGCGACGGGTTCGCGGCCTGCGCGAAGGCGGGGCTGGGCAGCGCCGGGTACGACAAGGTCTACAAGCAGTCCTTCTGGAACATGATCGCCGGACACAACTGCACGAACTACGTCGCGTACCGCATGCAGAAGGCCGGCGTCACGCGCTTCGTGCGCTACGGCAACGCGTACCAGTGGGGCGCCGAGGCCAAGCGGGCCGGCCTGACGGTAGAGAAGGGCACGCCGCGCGTCGGCGACGTCGCGTGGTGGGACCGCAACGCGATTGGCGGCTCCGGCCTCGGGCACGTCGCCTATGTCGAGTCGGTCGACGTCAAGGCCGGCACCTTCACGGTCTCGGAGGACAACTACAGCGCCGACTTCGACTGGCGCCGGTACAGGATCAGCGAGGTGTCGGGGTTCATCCGCGTCGGCAAGGCGGCGCCCGTGCAGAAGATCACCGGCGCCGTGCCGACCATCTCGGGCTCCGCGACGGTCGATGGCACCCTGACCGCTGTTCCCGGCGCCTGGGGCCCTTCGGGCGTCACGCTCGCCTACCAGTGGCTGCGCAACGGCTACGCGATCGCCGGCGCGACGAGGTCGACGTATCGCGTCACGGCGGCGGATGCGTCCACGAAGCTGAGCGTGCGCGTGACGGGCTCGAAGTCCGGCCTGACCGCCCTCGCCCGTACGAGTGCGGCCGTCACCGTGGCCGTGCCGAAGGTGACCGGTGCCGTGCCGCTCGTCGCCGGCACCCTGCGCGCCGGCTCGACGCTGGCCCTGAACCCGGGCACGTGGGGCCCCTCGGGGGTCAAGATCACGTATCAGTGGCTGCGCAATGGCCGCCCGATCCCGGGCGCCGTCTCGCGCACGTATCGTCTCGTCACGGCCGACATCGCGAAGGTCGTCACGGTGCGCGTCACCGGCGTGAAGTCGGGACTCGCGACGCTCGCGCGCACGAGCGCCGCCGGGGGCGTCGTCACGCGGTAGCCGCGCCGGACTCCGCCGCGTCGGTGGCCGGGGCGTCCGGCTCCCAGCGCAGCACGTCGCCGGGCTGACACTCCAGCACGCGACAGATCGCATCCAGCGTCGTGAAGCGCACGGCCTTGGCCCGCCCGTTCTTCAGCACGGCGAGGTTCGCGGGCGTGATGCCGACGCGCTCGGCGAGCGTGCCGACCGCCATCTTGCGCCGCGCGAGCATGACGTCGACGTCGACGATGATCGCCATCAGATCACCTCGTCCAGCTCGGAGCGCAGGGTGCGCGCCTCGGTCTCTCGGTCCATCGCCTGCTGCAGCAGCCGCCGCATCACGACGACGAGCAGGGCGACGCCGGCCGTCACGAGCGAGGCGCCGCACACGAGCGCGACGACGCCCGGCGCCGCGGGGCCGATCGCCAGCAGCACGGCCAGCGCGAACGTCACGACCGCGTCGAAGGCGATGGCGCCGATGATCACGTCGACCCAGCGGAACGCGGCGGGGGAGAAGACGGATCCGCGGCGCACCATCGTCAGCAGCCGCCAGATGCATACGGCGCAGATCTGCAGACCCAGGATCCACAGCGCGGCGATCGCGATGAGCGCGATCCGGCCCCACAGCACCTCGCCCGCGAGATCGATCCACAGCAGGGGCAGGATCACGGTCTGCACGACGAGCGAGCCGGCGAGCGAGAGCGCGATCACGATCTGCAGCGCCAGGACGACGTACTTGCTCATTCGGCCTCCTTCATCGAAGAACGGGATGAATCTATCGAAAACCGATAGATAGCGCAACGTCTCGATGGAGCGGCACCCGACGACGGAGGCGGCGAGAAGCGCGAGGCGTCAGACGAACGACGGGACGTCCCGCCACGCGTCGGGAGCCCCCGCGACGCCGTCCCGCACGACCGTGCCCTCGATCAGTCCGTAGGGGCGATCGTCCGCGATGAACACCTCGCCGGGGTTGTCGAGGCCGAACCGCGCGAGGTCGTACACGAAGTGGTGCTTGTTCGGCATCGCGAACCGGATCTCCGCCAGCTCGGGCCGCGTCTCGATCGCCGCGCGACCCATCTCGAACAGCGTCTGCTGCAGTGCGAGCGAATGCACGACGGCGAACTGCTCCAGCAGCACGCGCGTGACGTCGGCGAAGACGGCGTTGTAATCGACGCCCGCCGCCACCGCATCGGGGAGATAGCGCCAGCGTGCCGTCACCGACGTCGCCATGATCCGGTCGCTCGTCTCGGGAAGCGTCGTGAACGCGGTCTTCGGATAGCCGCGGAACTCGGATCCGGTCGACTTCAGCACGACGAGGTCCTTGACGCCCCCCGTGACGTGCGTCGCGCCGTCCACCACCTGCACGCTCGCCAGGCGCGTGCCCCCGCCGGTGCGCACGAACGAGTGGTCGTGGCCCGATCCGTCGACGAGGATCCGCTCCCACGTGTACTGCTCGGCCTGCCACAGCCCGCCCTCGATCCAGTCGAACGAGTCCGTGAAGTGCTGGGACAGGATCGTCAGGAACCGCTCGGGCGAGCCGACGCCGTGCGTCTTCGCCAGCGCGAACACCGTGTTCTTCTGCGTGTCGGTCGCGACGATCCGCGAGTTGTCGCCCGTGAGGAACGAGCCCGCGAGCGCCTCGCCGCGCAGCTGCGACGTGATGCTGAGGTCCTCGATCTCGTGTCGCGTGGTGTCGCGGGTGATCCGCACCAGGCGGTTCTCGGCCTTGCCGTACTTGTTGGCGCCCAGGTGCACGGCGACGCCGGGGGCGGGCTGGTCCGACATCTGTCAGCTCCCTCTGTAGGTCGAGTACGCGAACGGACTGAGCAGGATCGGCACGTGCAGATGCCGCTCGTCCGAGACGGTGAAGGTCACCGTCACGTACGGGTAGAACGCCGTCACGCCGGCCGCGGCGAAGTACGGCGCGGTCTCGAAGCGCAGCGTGTAGTCGCCCGGCGCCAGCAGGTCCGGCCCGAGCCCCGCGCGTCCGTCGGCATCGGTCGTGCTCGCCGCGATCGGATCCCCGGCGGCGGTCGTCAGCGCGAGGCCGACGCCCGGCGCGGGCGTCCCCCTCGCGGCGTCCAGCACGTGGGTCGTCAGATGCGGCATCACGCCTCCTCCTCGGTGACGGTCGATCGCAGGCGCAGGACGGCGATCTCGGCAAGCTGCCCCGCCGCCTCACGCCACTCGGCCTCCGGGTCGTTGCCCAGCCGGCGCTGGAGCGCGGCGAGCATCTCCTCGGGCGAGCGCCCCGCCGCCCGGATCAGGAACACGCGCCCGAAGCGCCGCTCGTACTCGGCGTTGCCGGCGGCGATGCGAGCGGCTGTGCTCGCGTCCGCCTCCGTCATCGCGCTCTGCTCGCGACGGGAGTGCGCGGCATCCGACCCGGCGCCGGAGGCGCGCTCGCCGATCCTCGGGTGCTGTGCCAGCGCGGCGTCGAGGTCGTCCTGCGTCCAGTCGGCGGTCAGCTCGGCGGCGCGCGCCTCGAGGGCTGCGGCCGACGCGAAGGGCCGCTCGGAGACGATCCGGTCGATCCACCATGGCACGTCCGCCCAGACGCGCACCACGGTGGCCGCGTCGTCAGCGGGCAGTCGGTCGAAGTCGGTCAGCAGCACGGGGTCAGGCTAGCCGGGGCGGTGTTTCGCGCCGGTTACGCCGCCGTGCGCGAGCGTCAGCGGTCCGGATGGACGATGAGCCAGCGCGCGACGGCCGGCTCGGATCCGGTGTTGTGCAGCCGATGCGGTACGTCGCACGGGTAGCTGATGGTGTCGCCCGCGCGCAGGACCACGATCTCGTCCGTGAAATCGATCGTGAGCTCGCCGGAGAGCACCTCGCCCACCTCGTAGCCCTCGTGGCGGAACAGGCGGTCCTTGCCCGTGGCCGTGCTGCCCGGTGGGTACACCGATTCGAAGTAGTCGATGCCCGGGCTGTCCCCGGGAGCGAGTCGGCGGAACGTCACGCCGCCGCCGAGGGGGAGGGCGACGGCGTCCGCCGCACGCGTGATCGCATAGCCCGCGGCGTCGCCCGGCGAGGCCTCGTCACGCGCGGGCCCGAACACCGTCGCGAGCGGCACGCCCAGCGCATCCGTGATCGCGATCAGCCGCGACACGCTCGGCTGCATCACGCCGCGCTCGATCTGCGACATCGCGCTCGTCGAGATGCCCAGGCGCCGCGCCAGGTCGGAGACCGACACCCCGGCCCGGGCGCGCATCTCGCGCAGGCGCCTGCCGACGTGCCGGCGTGCGTCGTCGGGAGCGGCGCCGGCGGGCGCATCCAGCTCGGGTGCGGTCACGCCGTCATGGTAGCCGGGCCGCGGTGACGCGTTCCCCGGAACGATTTACGTCCGCGAAACAGGACCGACACGGCTCCGGAAAGCGTGAAGCGATAACTTCACAGCCACGAACCGTCGTCCGGAGAGAGCATCCCGCTCCGGAGCTTCCACCCCCGACTGATCCTCCCGATCCGGAAAGGCTCCACCGTGACTGAGACCACCGCGACCCCCGTCCCACCCCTCACCAGACCACAGGACATCATCGAGGCCGCGGGGCATCCCGTCGGCTCCGGCAACATGCGCCCGGGCTACGACCGGCGCCTCGCCAACGAGGACCTCGCCCCGCTGCGGAAGCAGAAGTGGTCGTCGTACAACATCTTCGCGTTCTGGATGAGCGACGTGCACTCTGTCGGCGGCTACGTGACGGCCGGGTCGCTGTTCGCGCTCGGGATCGCGAGCTGGCAGGTGCTGATCGCGCTCGTCGTCGGCATCCTCATCGTGCAGGTCTTCGCCAACCTCGTCGCCAAGCCCAGCCAGCGCACGGGCGTGCCCTACCCGGTCGTGAACCGGTTCCTGTTCGGCATCAAGGGCGCGAACGTCCCAGCCGTGATCCGTGGCATCATCGCGATCGCCTGGTACGGCGTGCAGACGTTCCTCGCCGCCGAGTCGCTCAACATCATCTTCCTCAAGTTCATCCCCGGCAGCGCTGCGCTGCTCGAGCCCAGCTTCCTCGGGCTGAACGCGCTCGGCTGGATCTCGTACGCCATCCTGTGGGTCGCGCAGGCCGCCGTGTTCTGGAACGGGATGGAGGCGATCCGCCGCTTCATCGACTGGGCGGGCCCCGCCGTCTACGTCGTGATGATCGTGCTGGCGGTCTACCTCGTGTCGCAGGCGGGCTGGGAGAACATCAGCCTCGACCTGTCCAGCGGCGAGCCGCTGGGCTTCTGGGCCTCCATCCCCGTCATGCTCACCGCGATCGCGATCGTCGTGTCCTATTTCTCGGGCCCGATGCTGAACTTCGGCGACTTCGCGCGCTACGGCAGGTCGTTCGCGGCCGTCAAGCGCGGCAACTTCTGGGGCCTGCCGATCAACTTCCTGTTCTTCTCCATCCTGACCGTCATCACGGCGTCCGCGACCGTGCCGGTGTTCGGCGAGCTGATCACCGACCCCATCCACACCGTGGAGCGGATCGACCACTGGTTCGCGATCCTGCTCGGCGGCCTCACGTTCGTGACCGCCACGGTCGGGATCAACATCGTGGCCAACTTCATCTCGCCCGCGTTCGACTTCTCCAACGTCGCACCGCACCGCATCAGCTGGCGCATGGGAGGCATGATCGCGGCGGTCGGATCCGTGATCCTGACGCCCTGGAACTGGTACGGCAACGACCAGGCGATCCACTACTCGCTCGGCATCCTCGCCGCGCTGATCGGACCGCTGTTCGGCATCCTGATCGCCGGCTACTACGTCATCGCGCGGCAGCGGATCCACGTGGACGACATGTACACGATGGACGAGGGCGCCCGGTACTGGTACCGCCGCGGCTACAACCCCAATGCCATGTGGGCGCTGCTGGCGGCGGGCGTGCCGACCATCGCGGTCGCGATCGTGCCGAAGTCGCTGGTGTTCGCGGGAGTGCTCGACGCGGGCTGGGGCGCGATCAGCGACTTCAGCTGGTTCGTCGGCTGCGGCCTCGGCTTCGCGTTCCTCGTGCTGTTCGAGCGGCTGCACCCGCGGGTGCCGACGCTCGACGGCGAGACCGCCGGGGTCTCCGACGGGCGCACGCCCGACGTCCTCGAGGGGTACCCCGACACCGCGACCGCGGCCCTCGCGATCGTCGAGGCCGAGGGGACGCTGCGCTCGGGGGAGACCGCGCAGCCCGACACGGCCGCGCACGCCGCGTCCTTCGAGCAGCCCGCGCCGGCCGGCGCCAAGGAGTGACACCCACCGCATGCGCATCACGCTGATCAACCCCAACACCTCCCGGGCGATGACCGACAAGATCGGCCGTGCCGCCCGGGAGGTCGCGGGCCCCGACGTCGAGATCGCGGCCGTGTGCCCGGCCGCGGGCCGCGGCCCGTCGGCCGTCGAGAGCCATGTCGACGAGGCCTACGCTTCCGTCGCGGTGATCGAGGCGATCCGCGCCGACCTGGCACGCGGCGGCAGCGACGGCTACGTGATCGCCTGCTTCGGCGATCCCGGTCTGGACGCCGCGCGCGAGCTCGTGGACGTGCCGGTCGTCGGCATCGCCGAGGCCGCGATGCACGTCGCGGCCCTCGCGGGGCGCTCGTTCGGGATCGTCACGACCCTGTCGCGCACGCTCGGCCGCGCCCGCGACCTGCTCGCCCGCTACGGCGCCGAACGGGCCTGCGTCGCGGCGTACGGGTCGGGCGTCGCCGTGCTCGACCTCGAGGACTCCGGATCCGCCGCCTTCGCCGAGATCCTCGGCTGGTGCGAGCGCGCGGTCGACGCCGACGGCGCCGACACGATCGTGCTGGGCTGTGCGGGGATGGCGGATCTGTGCCACCGTCTCGAGGCGCGCCTCGGCGTGCCGGTCGTCGACGGCGTCGCGGCGGCGGTCGGACTCGTCACGGCCATGGCCCGCATGGGCGTCGGCGTCAGCAAGCGCGACGAGTACGCGGCACCGCCGCGGCGCCGAGGCGGCGGGGACGACGCTCTCGTCCTCGGGGCGCCGCCGAGCGCACCGGATGTCCCGACCTCCGAAACAGCCGCGACATCCGACGTCGATAGCGTGAGGACGTGAGCCCGCTGACACCCCTGTCCCTCGCCGCGCGACGGACCTTCATCGACGGAGCGTTCGAGCCCGCCACCGTGCGGATCGCCGACGGCCGGATCGCCGGCGTGGCGCCGTTCGATCCCTCGGCCGACGTGGTGCTCGAGGACCGGGAGGTGCTGCTGCCGGGTCTGGTCGACAGCCACGTGCACCTGAACGAACCCGGCCGCACAGACTGGGAGGGCTTCGAGACCGGCACGGCGGCCGCGGCCGCCGCCGGCATCACGACGGTGGTCGAGATGCCGCTCAACAGCATCCCCGTCACGACGTCGCCCGATGCGCTCGCTACCAAGCGCGCCGCCGCGCGGGGCAAGCTCGCCGTCGACGTCGCATATTGGGGCGGCGCCGTCCCCGAGAACCTCGGCGCGCTGGGCGCACTGCTCGATGCGGGCGTCGTGGGGGTGAAGTGCTTCCTCGCGCCGAGCGGCATCGACGAGTTCGGCCACCTCGACGCCGCGCAGGTCGAGGCGGCGCTGGCCGAGCTCGCCCCGCGCGACGGCCTGCTGATCGCGCACGCCGAGGTCGACGAGCACCTGGGCGAGGCGCACGGCCCGGTCTTCCGCGACTTCGTCGCCACGCGTCCGCCCGCCGCGGAGGTCGAGGCGATCCGGATCGTGATCGCGGCCGCGCGCCGCACGGGCGCCCGCGCGCACATCGTGCACGTCTCCGCCGCCGACGCACTCGCGGACGTGCGCGCGGCGCAGGCGGAGGGCGTGCGGATCACCGTGGAGACCTGTCCGCACTACCTCGCGCTGCGCGAGGAGGACGTGCCCGACGGATCCGGCGTGTTCAAGTGCTGCCCGCCCATCCGCGACGGCGCCAATCGCGACCGGCTGTGGGAGGGCGTGCTCGACGGCACGATCGCCGCGATCGTGAGCGACCACTCGCCCGCCACGGCCGACCTGAAGCAGAAGTCCGACCTGGGCGAGGCCTGGGGCGGCATCGCGGGCGTGCAGACGGGCCTGTCCGCCGTATGGACCGAGGCGCGTCGCCGCGGCATCCCGCTGGAGCGCATCCTGCCCCTGTTCACCACCGGCCCCGCCGACCTCGTCCGGCTGCCCGATCGCGGGCGGATCGCGGTCGGCGCGCCCGCGCACCTCGCGGTGTTCGACCCCGACCTGCCGTTCACGGTCGACGCGGCCGAGCTGGAGTACCGCAACAAGCTCTCGCCGTGGCACGGCGCCGACCTCACCGGGGCCGTGACCGAGACGTGGCTGCACGGCCGTGCCGTCTACCGCCGCGGCGAGGGCGTCCTGGTGCGCGCGGGGCGCGACGTGCTGGCGGGAGGAGCCTCGTGAACACGAACCGCTACGGCCTGACCACCGAGCGGCCGACCTTCGCGCCGCTTCCGATCCTGCAGTCGGGGGAGGGCGTGCCCGACGGTGCGACATACCTGCCCGCCGGCCCAGACACGATCCTGTGGGGCCGGCTGCCCTGCCGCACCGACGCACCCGTGCTGTCGATCGCGTCGGGCGAGACGGTCGTGATCGACACCGTCAGTCACGAGGGCACGCTGCCCGACCAGGGGCAGGATCCCGCCGCCTTCTTCGCGAGCCACGGCGTCGCGGACGGCGCGGTGCTGCGTGACGCGATCGAGATCGCCGCGCACTGCCCGCGCGATCCCGCCCTCGACGGACCGCACATCGTCACGGGGCCGATCCGCGTCGAGGGAGCCCGGCCGGGCGACCTGCTCGCCATCACGGTGGAGCGGCTGCAGCCGCGCGTGCCGTACGGCGTCATCTCCAACCGCCACGGCAAGGGCGCCCTGCCGGGCGAGCTGCCGAGATCCGGCTCGACCGTGAGCGTCTTCACGCCCGTGGAGGAGCGCGACGGGCGCCTGGTCGGCACGCTGCCGGTCGTCGAGGGCGGGCCCCGCACGGTGACGCTGCCCATCGCGCCGTTCCTCGGCACGATGGGCGTCGCACCGGCGTCCGACGAGCGCCCGCACTCGGTGCCGCCCGCCGCCTACGGCGGCAACATCGACGTCAAGCTGCTCGTCGAGGGCACCACCCTGTACCTGCCCGTGCAGGTCGAGGGCGCGCTGGCGTTCGTGGGCGACCCGCACTTCGCGCAGGGCGACGGCGAGGTCGCGCTCACGGCGCTGGAGGCGTCGCTGCGCGCGACGCTGCGTTTCGACGTCGTGCCGCGCGAGGCCGCGCTGGCGGCGTTCGGCGAGGTGACGGGGCCGCTCGTCCGCACGCCCGAGTACCTGGTGCCGACCGGACTCGACCCCGATCTCGGCGAGGCCATGCGCGGCGCCGTGCGCGCGGCGCTGTCGCTCATCCGGTCCCGCTGGGGGATGGAGGAGCACCTGGCGTACGCCTATCTGTCGGCCGCGACCGACTTCGACGTCTCGCAGGTCGTCGACATCACGGCGGGCGTGCATGCGCGGATCCGGATCGCGGACTTCGCCGGTGTCGAGAGCGCGCGCTTCCCGGAGCAGGCGGAGGAGGCCCGCCGTGGCTGAGATCGAGCGGAGCGTCGCGGGCGCCGAGACGGTGCCCGAGGACCTCCTCGACGCCTTCCTCGCGTACGAGCGGGCGATCCTGTCCAACGACCTGGACGCGCTGGATGCGTGGTTCGCGCCCGGGCCCGACACGATGCGCGGCGATGACGCCGGCCTGCTCGTGGGGCACGACACGGTCAGCGCGTTCCGCGCGCAGCGCGGCGGCGTGAGCGCCCGCGTGATCGAGCGGATCGAGCATCGCGCGCTCGCCGAGGACGTCGCGCTGATCGTCTCGACCTCCCGCTTCCTCGCCGGGGGACGCGGCCTGCAGACGCAGGTCTGGACGCGCACGGCGGAGGGCTGGCGGATCACCGCGGCCCACGTCTCGCCGCGGCCGAAGGCGTTCGACCGCGCCGTGTGGCGCACGGTCGGCGATCCGCTGTTCCAGGGCGCGTGGCAGGGTCCGCTCGCGGGACTCACGGTCGCGGTGAAGGACCTGTTCGCGATCAGGGGCTACCGGATCGGCGCGGGCAACCCCGCGTACCTCGAGTCGGTCAAGGCCGAGACCCGCACGGCGCCCGCTGTCGGCGACCTGCTGCGCGGCGGCGCGTCGCTGCGCGGCATCGCCCGCACCGACGAGTTCGCGTACTCGATCGCGGGCGACAACTCGCACTACGGCACCCCGCCCAACGGGGCGGTGCCCGGAGCGCTGCCCGGCGGATCGTCGAGCGGGCCCGCATCGGCCGTCGCGACCGGCCAGGCCGACATCGGGCTGGCCACCGACACCGCCGGATCCATCCGCGTGCCCGCGTCGTACCAGGGGCTCTGGGGCCTGCGCACCACGCACGGACTGGTGCCGCGGCAGGGCCTGCTGCCGCTGGCGCAGTCGTTCGACACCGTGGGCTGGATCGCGCGCGACGGCGCGACGCTGCAGCGGGTCGCCGACTGGTGCCTGAGCTACGACGGCTCGGCGTCGACCGAGAACGCCGAGGGCGAGAGCGGCGCGGGCCTGCCACACCGGTTCGTCGTCCCCGAGGAGGTGCTCGAGGCGACCGAGCCCGCTACGCGAGCGGCGTTCGAGGCGCTGCTGGGCCGGCTCGGGATCGCGGCCGAGCGCGTCCGGATCGGCGACCTCGCCGGGTACCACGATCCGTTCCGCATCGTGCAGGGTGCCGAGGCCTGGCGCAACAACGGCGAGTGGCTCCGTGCCCATCCCGGCGCGACAGGCTCGGCCGTCGCCGAGCGCTTCCGCGATGCGGCCGCGATCACGTCCGAGCAGGAGCACGCTGCCCGCGAGGCGCTCGCCGTCCTGAAGACGCGGATCGACGCCGTCGTGCGAGACGCGACGATGATCCTGCCGACCACGCCCGGCCCCGCGCCCCTGCGGACGTCCGACGGTGCCCGGGTGGCCGCCGTGCGCACCGCCACGCTGCGGATGACCACACCCGCGGCCGTCGCCGGCATCCCCGCGCTGTCGGCGCCGCTGCTGACGGTCGACGCGCGGATGGGACCCGCCCCGGTCGGCGTGTGCCTCGCGTCGCGCGCCGGCACCGACATCGCCCTCGTCCGGCTCGCGCGCGAGCTTTCATCCCCCCTGGAGACCTCATGACGATCGACCCGCTCGACCCGCCCGCCCGGCTGCTGATGGGGCCGGGGCCGATCTCGGCCTATCCCAGCGTGCTGCGGGCAATGGGGGCGCCTCTCGTCGGCCAGTACGACCCGTTCATGACGGCCGCGATGGCCGACACGCAGGAGCTCTACCGCCAGGTCTGGGCGACGCAGAACGATGCCACGCTGCTGATCGACGGCACCTCCCGCGCGGGCATCGAGGCCGCACTGGTCTCGCTCATCCGGCCCGGCGACCGCGTGCTCGTGCCCGTGTTCGGACGGTTCGGACACCTGCTCGCCGAGATCGCCGAGCGCGCGCTCGCCGAGGTGCACACGATCGCCGTCGAGTGGGGGCAGGTGTTCCCGGTCTCGGCGATCGAGGAGGCGATCGTGCGCGTCCGGCCGCACGTGCTCGCGCTCGTGCAGGGCGACACCTCCACGACCATGAACCAGCCGCTGGACGAGGTGGGCGCGCTGTGCGCCGCGCACGGCGTGCTGTTCTACACCGACGCGACCGCGTCGCTCGGCGGCAACCCGTTCGAGGCCGACGCGTGGGGCGTCGACGCCGCGACCGCCGGACTGCAGAAGTGCCTCGGCGGGCCGAGCGGATCCGCCCCGATCACGCTGTCCGATCGCGCCGTCGAGGTGATCCGGCAGCGGAAGCGGATCGAGGCGGGCATCCGGGAGGAGGGCGACGAGAGCGCCGCCGACTTCATCCGGTCGAACTACTTCGACCTCGGAATGGTGCTGGACTACTGGGGTCCGCGTCGCCTGAACCACCACACGGAGGCGACGTCCATGCTGTACGCGGCGCGCGAGTGCGCGCGCGTGATGCTCGCCGAGGGCCGTGACGCCGTGATCGAGCGGCATCGGGTGGCGGGCGCCGCGATGCTCGCGGGCGTCGAGGGACTGGGGCTGAAGGTCTTCGGCGACGTGGCGCACAAGATGAACAACGTCGTGGCGGTGGAGATCCCGGACGGCGTGCCGGGCGACGCCGCGCGCGCCGCGCTGCTGACCGACTTCGGCATCGAGATCGGCACGTCCTTCGGCCCGCTGCACGGGCGCGTGTGGCGCATCGGGACCATGGG
>NZ_JAPSJA010000044.1 GCF_031178525.1 Microbacterium sp. | reverse complement strand
CACGAGGCTGAGCACACTGCTCAGGCATCACCCCGTGGGAGGAGAACTTCAGAACTTCTTTCACATCTGTCACACTGCTCACATGCGTGTCGCCCCCCACGTCCGTTCTGCCATGCCCTCGCGTGGCCGCTCCGACCGAGCCGCCCGGCTGATCCTCGCCCTCGGCGCAAGCCTTGCGCTCGTCGCGTCGCTGCTGCCCGCGCAGTCGGCATCCGCCGCCGCTCCGGCGCCGACGCCGACGCCCAGCGCGACGACGCCGGTCGAGACGCAGGCTCCCGAGCCCCCTGAGCCGACGGAGGACCCGGCGCCGGTCGCGACGGAGGAGCCCGAGCCCTCACCGGCGCCCGAGCCCGCGCAGACGGAGGCGCCCGCGCAGAGCGACGTGCCGGGACCCGACACCGAGTACGCCGCGCCGCCGGTCGCGCAGGTGGAACGCGAGGACCTCTCGGAGGTGGTCGCGGAGACGCCGCTCGCCGAGGAGGATGCCGCGGGCGACGTCACGGTCGACGCCGCCGACCCGGGCAACGTCCCGTACCCGGTCTCCGGTGCATCATCGGGGTCCGGTGACGGAGCGTCCTCGGGGCGCTTCGAGCTGGCGACCCCCGCGCAGGCCATCGTCCCCGCGGCGGCCGTCGTCGGCTTCGCGCCCGGCAACATCATCAGCAACTCGGTCTTCACCGACAAGAACACCATGACGGCGTCGCAGATCGCGTCGTTCATCAACGGCAAGGTCGCCTCGTGCAAGGCGGGCTACACGTGCCTCGAGAACTACAAGGAGAACACGCGGACGCGAGCCGCGGACGCCTACTGCTCGCGGTACGCCGGCGCGAACGGCGAGAGCGCCGCGCGCATCATCCACAAGGTCGCCCAGGCGTGCGGCATCAATCCGCGTGTGCTGCTGGTCATGCTTCAGAAGGAGCAGGGCCTCATCACGCACAACTGGCCCAGCGACTGGCGCTTCACGATCGCGATGGGCATGGGGTGCCCCGACACGGCCGACTGCGACAAGACCTACTACGGGTTCTTCAACCAGGTCTACGGCGCTGCGCGTCAGATGAAGATCTACGGCAAGAGCAGCTACTTCACCTGGTATGCGCCGGGCGGCACCCGCAGCATCCGGTACCACCCCAACGCTTCCTGCGGCTCCTCGGGCGTCTACGTGCAGAACCAGGCGACCGCGAACCTGTACTACTACACGCCCTATCAGCCGAACCGCGCGGCGCTCGCCGCCGGCAGCGGCACGGGCGACAAGTGCTCGTCGTACGGCAACCGGAACTTCTGGAACTACTTCCGTGCCTGGTTCGGCTCGACAGGCGGAGGCACGTCCTCGAGCCTGAACGGCACGCTGATCAAGGCGGAGCCGCACGTGTACCTCGTCACCGGCGGCAAGAAGGTGCACATCACCAAGGCGACGCTCTCGGAGTACCAGCGGATCTTCGGCGCCCCCAAGACGGTCACCGCGGCGACGGCGAATTCGCTCCCCAACGGGGGCGAGGCGTCGTTCTACATCCGCAACGCGAGCACGGGCGATGTGTCGCTGCTGCAGGGCGGCCAGCGCCACCACTTCTCGTCATGCGCGCAGGTCGCCGCATGGGGCTCGAAATGCGGGCGTGAGACCGTGCTGGCGTCGGCGCAGTACACGAAGGTGCCGGCGGGTTCCGCGCTGACCAAGTTCGTGCGCCTCAAGAGCGGCGGGCAGTTCCACCTGATCGAGGGCTCGACGCTCGTGCCGCTGTACAGCACCGCGAGCGCGGCGCAGCTCAACGGCGGCAAGACGCCTTACGCGGCTGTGATGCCCACCTCGCGCCAGTCGGCCTACAAAGTGGGCACCGTGCGCTGGGCTCCCGGTCGGTTCATCGAACCGGCAGGGTCGACGAAGACGTTCCTGCCGACGTGGGACTCACGCCTGCTCTACGTGCCCACCTGGCTGTACCCGGCCGAGCTCGGGCTCGCTCGCGTGCGTGACGACGGGGTGCCCGCATCGGCGAGAGCGTCCTACAAGGCGTCCGGCACGCTTCGGCAGTTCGTCTCATGCGGCGGCACCACCTACCTGCCCTCGCGGGGCACGCTCTACCCGGTACAGGCGGCTGCGGTCCGCGGCTTCCCCGTGACCGCCCTCGACGCGAAGACCTGCGGTGTGCTGCGGAAATCGACCGCCGCGCCGCTCGCGCGCGTCTTTGTGCAGGGTGTGGGCCGCAGCTCGGTCTTCGTCGCGGACGCGGGCAGATGGCGCCACGTCGCGTCACGGCCTGTTCTCGAGACGCTCGGCGGAGGGCGGTGGCCGGTTGTCCACCGTGTCGCGGCGGCCCTCGCCGACTACCTGCCCAAGGGGAGCCGCGTCACGTCGGCACGGCCTCCGTCCGGCTCGGTGATCCAGGTGCGCGGGTCCGACCCCGTCTACTTCACCGACGGCGGCAAGGCATGGTGGATCTCGTCCTGGGACATCGGCAGCGAGCTCGGGATCCGGGGGCGGCTCGCGGTGAGCTCGACGCGGACACCGCTGAAGGGGTTGGCCGTGCAGAGCCGCAACCACCTGCGCCCCGTCGTCTCCTGCGCCGACGGCATCTACGTGGCCTCGCAGGGGCGCATGTACCGGATCGACGTCTCTGGGCTGCGTGGCATCCCTGGGCAGGGCATGTCCGCCGACACGTGCGCGACCCTCAAGAAGGGCGGCGCCGTGAACGGGCGACTCTTCGTGAAGGTCGGCAAGACCACGTACGTCGCCGACAAGGGGACGCTGCGGGCACTCCGCTCCGGCGAGACGACGAAGGCGCTCAACGGGGGCCGCAGCGCCACTGTGCTCCCCTGGAATCGCGGCACGCTCGCCTTCGTGCAGGCCGGCAGTCGCTGAGCGTCCGACGTTCGTCGGGACGCGCCGGGCGGCGCCGAGCCGAAGCAGGACGCGTCAGCCGAAGCCGGCGTCAGCCGAAGATCGCGCGACGCGCTCCGCGGCGCTGAGCCGGCGCCGAGCGCGCGGTCAGCCCACCCTCGACCGGCCGGTCAGTCCTGCAGCTCGCCCTCGGCGACAAGCTCGTCCTGCAGTTCGCCCGGCATGATCCACAGCCAGCTCTCGTAGATCACGGCGTCCCGGAGCGGGAGGGCCCCGGTCTCCGTCAGCGGGGAGTCGCCGATGCACGACAGCACGATGTCCGCGTCCGGCGACGCGTCCTCGTCGGTTCGGATCGCCTCCATCGAGACGTCCGGCAGCAGCGCGTAGCCGAGCATGTTCTGACCGACGCCGGTCATGAAGCCCGAGCGGTCGCATGCGCGGTCCCACGCCACGTCGAGGTCGGGGTGCTCATCCACCAGCTCCTGAAGCGCGGAGAACATCTCCGGGTGGTATGTCTCGATCTCGCGGAAGCGGTCGGACGAGGCGTTGGCTCCCAGCGAGCCCAGCACGGCGAGCACGACGAGGGCGACGGGCGCGGCCCACTCGATGCGTCGCACCAGGCGGTAGCCGATCAGGCAGGCGAGCGCGCAGACCGACGCGATGAGCCAGAAGCTGTTCTCGTTCGTGAAGGTGGGCGTGAGGCCGCGCGGGATCGGCTCGGTGGGCAGGGTCCACGCCCACGGCAGCACGCCGGCGATGTGGGCGGGGGTGACGTAGCCCCAGGTCGGGGCCTCGCGCGAGACCCAGAACACCGTCGGAACCATGACACCGAGGGCGGCGACCAGCGCGGCGCTCCACACGGACGTGCGCACGCCGCGGACGATCACGGCGAGACCCAGCGCCACGACGAGCGCCGCCACCGGATCGAGATAGCGTCCGTAGATCCATGCGTCGAGGCGCTGCCAGGGGTTGAGGTACAGGTTCCAGTCGCTCGCCCATGCGACGACCGACAGCAGCCACGTGGCGGAGACGACTCCGAACACCCACGTCGCGCGCCCCATGCGGAAGCGACGGATCTCGCGCCACGTCAGCAGGATGAGCGCGATGGCCCCGATCGCGAAGAGGCCGTACGAGCCCACGATCTGGTTCCAGGTCTGCCCCAGCGCCACGCGCAGGAACACGCCGAGACGCATCTGCTCGATGTTCGCCCAGACGGAGTCGCTCTGCGACGGCTCCCGGCCGAGCAGCACGGTGTTGAGACGCGTGCCGAGCCTGTCGGCCGCGAAGTAGCCGGCTCCGAGTGCGACCAGTCCGATCAGCGCGACGTGCCAGCGCTTGAGCAGCAGCGCGACCAGCCAGACCGCGCTGGCCAGGACGAGAGGCAGCATGCGCATGTGTGTGAAGTAGACGGCGGCGGCCAGGACCGAGAACACCACGGCGCGGGGCCATGTGGTGCGCTCCCAGAGCCGGAACGCCGCCAGCGCGCTGCACACGACGAGCAGGAACAGCATGCGCTCGCTGAGCACATAGTCGGCCTGAACGCTTCGCGCGGGAAGCGTCGACACGATCGCGGCGACCGTGAGCGCCTGCGGGAGGGACAGCCGCAGTCGCCGCACCAGGAGGGCGAGCGGATAGATCGTGCCCGCTGCGAGCAGCCAGCCGAACACCGCGGCCGCACGGTACACGGCCTCGGGGTCGTTCCAGATCCACCACAGGGGCGTGAGCAGCACCGCCCATCCGGGGTAGTAGCCGCCGCTGTCGAACGTCGGCACGTCGAAGCCGGCCAGCAGCCGTGACAGCTCGAGCAGGTGCAGCTCGTCGAAGGGGAAGGCGGGGCGGGTCGCCGTCGCGCCGATGAAGGCCGTGGTGACGAGGTTCGCCACGATCGCGACGATCGC
The DNA here is from genome assembly GCF_031178525.1 of Microbacterium sp. GTDB lineage: Bacteria > Actinomycetota > Actinomycetes > Actinomycetales > Microbacteriaceae > Microbacterium. The sequence continues at coordinate 9,887 of NZ_JAPSJA010000044.1, read as the reverse complement.
GACGATCCACCACACACGCGCGGCCGTGCCGGTCGAGCGCGGGCGCGCCAGACCGACGAGACCGACCGGAAGGGCGGGCGGCCGTCTCAGACTCACAGCGGGGCCCCGTCCGCCGAGGCCGTCTCGGCGAGGAGGTAGCGCGACAGGCTCTCGTCGTGGTCGGCGGGGGTGAAGCCGGTGGCCTCGATGCGGGACAGGTCCAGCACGCTGCGGTGCGGGCGCGGGGCGATCGGACGGTCGGCGCCGGCGAAGTACTGCTGGGTGGACACGGGCGTCACGCGGGCCGGGTCGTGGCCGGTGAGCTCGAAGACGCGGGCGGCGATCTGCGCCCAGGAACGGGTCCGGCCCGCGCCGGTGAGGTTGTAGACGCCGTAGTCGGGGCGCGTGTCGAGCAGGTGCCGGATGCCGCGGGCGAGGTCGGCGGTGAACGTCAGGCGGCCGATCTGGTCGTCCACGACGGACGGGTCGATTCCGCGGGCGGCGAGGGCGGCCATGGTGCGCACGAAGTTGCCGCCGTCGCCGATGACCCAGGAGGTGCGCACGATGTAGTGGCGGGGTGTCGCGGCGACGACGGCGTCGCCGGCGGCCTTGGTCTGTCCGTACACCCCGAGGGGGCACACCGCGTCGTCCTCGCGGTAGGGGCGCTCGGCGGTGCCGTCGAAGACGTAGTCGCTGGAGACGTGGACGAGCGTGACGCCGTTGTCGGCGGCGATGCGCGCGAGCGCGGCGACGCCGGTGACGTTCGCGGCCCATGCGGCGGCGCGGCCGTCGGGGGTCTCGGCGGCGTCGACGGCGGTGTGGGCGGCGGCGTTGATGATGGCGCCGTAGTCGCGCCAGTGTCGTGCGCCGGCGAGGTCGGGGGAGGAGAGGTCGAGGTCGGCGCGCGTGGCGTACTCGATGTGCGGCCCGTCGCCGAACTCGGCGCGCAGTGCGCGGCCCAGCTGCCCGCCGGCGCCGAGGATCAGGGTCTTCCGCGGCGGCACCGGCTGCGCGTCGGCGAGACGCGGATGGGCGCGGTCCTTGTCGGAGATCTCCGCGTCCGCGAGGGGGATGGGCCAGTCGATCGCTGCGGTCTCGTCGGCGAGGTTGACGAACGAGTACGAGGCGTCGGCCGACCAGTGATCGTTCACGAGGTACGTGTACGCGGTCGCGGGCTCGAGCGTCTGGAACCCGTTGGCGACGCCGCGCGGGACGAAGATCGCCTTCGACGGGTCCAGCTCGGTCGTGAACACGGTGCCGAAACCGGGCCCCTCGCGCAGGTCCACCCACGCGCCGAACACGCGTCCGGTCGCGACGGAGACCCACTTGTCCCACGGCTCGGCGTGCAGGCCGCGCGTGACGCCGGTCTCGGCGTTGAAGGAGATGTTGTTCTGCACGGGCCCGAAGTCGGGAAGACCGTGAGAGGTCATCTTCTCGCGCTGCCAGTTCTCCTTGAACCAGCCGCGCGCATCGCCGTGGACGGGCAGATCGAACAGCAGCATGCCCTCGATCGGGGTGGTCTGCGCGGACAGCTGCTTGCCCAGCTCGGTCACTACTGTCCCTTCGAGGCGTAGAAGGCTTCGACGCCGTCCTTCGCGGGGGCCCACCACGCCTCGTTGTCCCGGTACCACTCGATGGTGGCGGCGAGTCCGGCGCGGAAGTCCTGATACCGCGGCTGCCAGCCGAGCTCGGTGCGCAGCCTGGTGGAGTCGATCGCGTAGCGCAGGTCGTGCCCCGGTCGGTCGGTGACGAGGTCGTACGCGTCGCGCGGGGCGTCCATGAGCTCGAGGATCAGCTCGACGACGTCCTTGTTGTTCTGCTCGCCGTCCGCGCCGATCAGGTACGTCTGCCCGATCTGACCGCGCTCGAGGATCGTCAGCACGGCCGAGGAGTGGTCGTCGGCGTGGATCCAGTCGCGCACGTTCTCGCCCGTGCCGTACAGCTTGGGTCGGATGCCGCGGATGACGTTGGTGATCTGGCGCGGGATGAACTTCTCCACGTGCTGGTACGGGCCGTAGTTGTTGGAGCAGTTGCTGATCGTCGCGCGCACTCCGAACGAGCGCACCCACGCGCGCACAAGCAGGTCCGAGCCGGCCTTCGTCGACGAGTACGGCGATGACGGGTTGTACGGGGTGGTCTCCGTGAACCGGGCGGGGTCGTCCAGCTCCAGATCGCCGTACACCTCATCGGTGGAGATGTGATGGAAGCGCACGTCGTGCTTGCGTGCCGCCTCCAGCAGCGTGTACGTGCCGATGATGTTCGTGTCCAGGAACGGCCGGGGGTCGTTCAGCGAGTTGTCGTTGTGCGACTCCGCAGCGAAGTGCACGACCGCGTCGACATCGCGGAACAGCGCATCCACCAGCTCGGCGTCCGCGATGTCTCCCTCGACGAACGACACCCGATCCTCGGGAAGCCCCGCCAGCGATGCGCGGTTGCCCGCGTACGTGAGCTTGTCGAGCACCGTGACGCTGTCATCCGTGTGCGCGACGACGTGGTGCACGAAGTTCGAGCCGATGAATCCGGCACCGCCGGTGACGAGAAGACGAGCCATCAGCGTCCACGCTCCAGAATCTCCAGGAGGTACGTGCCGTACCCCGACTTGACCAGCTTCTGCGCGCGTGCGCGCAGTTCATCATCGCTCAGGAAGCCCGAGCGCCAGGCGACCTCCTCGGGGGCGCCGATCTTGAGGCCGGTGCGGCGCTCCATCGTGCGCACGTAGTCGGCGGCGTCGGTCATCTGGTCGAACGTGCCGGTGTCCAGCCAGGCCGTGCCGCGCGGGAGGACCTCGACGCTGAGCTTGCCCCGTTCGAGGTAGGCCGCGTTGACGTCGGTGATCTCGTACTCGCCGCGCGGGGAGGGCTTCAGGCCGCGGGCGATCTGGACCACGTCGTTGTCGTAGAAGTACAGACCGGGGACGGCGTAGTTGCTCCGCGGCTGCGCGGGCTTCTCCTGCAGGGACACCGCGCGTCCGTCCTCATCGAACTCGACAACGCCGTACGCAGACGGCTCGGCGACCCAGTAGGCGAACACGGCACCGCCATCGACCTCCGCGAACCGCTTCAGCTGCGAGCCGAGCCCGGGGCCGTACAGCAGGTTGTCGCCGAGGACGAGCGCGACCTTGTCGTCGCCGATGAAGTCGGCGCCGATCGTGAACGCCTGGGCGAGCCCGTCCGGGGAGGGCTGCTGCGCGAACGTGATCGACACGCCGAACTGCGACCCGTCACCCAGCAGGCGCTCGAACGCCGCCGCGTCATGCGGCGTCGTGATCACCAGGATGTCCCGGATCCCCGCCAGCATCAGCGTCGACAGCGGGTAGTAGATCATCGGCTTGTCGTACACCGGCACGAGCTGCTTGGAGACGCCGAGCGTGATCGGATGCAGACGCGTGCCAGAACCGCCGGCGAGGATGATGCCCTTCACCCGACCATCGTGTCACAAGCGGCTTTACCGCCCGCTGAACGCGGCGGTTGTTAGCATCGGTCTCCGTGAACCCACGCCTGCTCCGCTTGCTCTGGCCGCTGGCGGCGGCGGTCGTCACCACGGTCTTCGCGCTCGCCCGCCTGCTGGGCGATCCGCGGTTCTATTTCGCGGACGATACGCAGCTCGGCTCGTTCGGGCAGTGGTGGCAGCTCGGCGATCAGCTGCGTCAGGGGCGTCTGCCGATCATGGAGCCGTCGGCCTGGCAGGCCGGCAACTACCTGGCCGAGGGGCAGTGGGGCCTGTTCAGCCCGCTCACCTGGCTGATCGCGCTGGGCGCGCGCGCCAGCGAGGATCCTGTCGTCTTCGCGACGGTCGTGAAGGTCTCCTTCCTCGTGCTGCTGAGCCTGGGCACCTATCTGCTCGCGCGGTCGTTCACGGCCGCGCGCCCATGGGCGGCGCTCGCCGCGGTCCTCGTGCCGCTGTGCGGCTTCACGGTGTACATGGACGCCGCGTCATGGTCGACCGGCCTGTTCAACGCCGCACTGCTCCCCTGGGTGTGGTGGGCGCTGCGTCGCGCGGTCGAGGCGGCGCGCTCGCCCCTGCCGTACCTGGTCGCGAGCTACCTGCTCGTCTCGTTCGGGTACGTGTTCGGCGTGATCGCGCTCGTCGGGATCCTCGTGGAGTCGCTCGTGCGGGCGATCTGGCAGCGCGACCGCGACCGGATCATCCGGAGCCTGCTGGCGTCCGCATGGGGAGCGGCGTGGACGGTGCTCGTCTACCTGCCCGGCATCCTCACGGCATCCGTCACGCCGCGCGGCGACTTCGTGGTGCGCAACTGGTTCTTCCTGAACGCGGATCTCACGGACGTCGCGGGGGCCGCGGCGCCGACGTTCCCCGCCACCATCCGCACGTGGGTCGAGGAGGTCAAGGCTCCCGAGGGGGTGCTCGAGGAGGGCGTGGCGCTGTGGACCGGGCTGCCGACGAATGCGCCGCTCGTGTACATCGCGTGGCTGCTGCCGTACTTCCTCCTCGTGCTGCCGCTGTCCCGCGCGGCCCTGCGTCGGTGCATCCCGCTTCTCGTGCTGGGTTCCGCGACATTCATCGCGATCCTCGCGCCGAGCCACATCGCGGCGATCCGCTGGCCGCTGCGATTCATCCCGTACCTCACGCTCGCGCTGCTCGTACTCTTCGCGGTCGCGGCGACACGGACGCGCTGGCGGGAGCTGCCCAAGAGCAGGATCCGCTGGACGGTCGCGCTCATCCTCCTGCTGGCGGTCCTGAACATCGGCAACGTGCCTCTGGAGTGGCGCAGCGTCGGCGCGACGGTCGTCGTGCAGTTGGTCCTGCTGGCCGCGATCGTGCTCGTGGCGCGCCGGCCCTGGCGCGAGGCCGCACGCACGGCCGTGTTGGTGGTGGGCGGGGTCGCGGTCACGGCCGTGACCGTCGCCGCCCAGATCGTCGCGATGCCGCGTACGCCGCTTCCCGGCAGCGCCGTGCCCGACGTGAGCGCGATGCGTCAGGTGCTGAGCGAGCCGCACGGCGACGCGATCGCGGTGGGGAACATCAACGCCGGCTCGGGCGACCCCGCGACGTGGGACGAGCGCCTGATCGCCAACCTCTGGTACCTGAGCGAGACCGACGTGTCGAACCTCTACACGGTGCTGCCGTATGACGACTTCATCCAGGACCTCTGCATGGACCTGCGCGGCAACACGTGCGCGAAGGCGCTCGACACGCTGTGGAGCACCGACCGCGAGACGGGCGAGCGGCTCAGCGACCTGATGAGCGTCAGCACGGTGCTCGCGATGAAGGCGACCTTCCCCGAGCAGCCGCAGGCGCCGGACGGCTGGCACCTCGAGCGCGAGGGCGAGTTCACCTGGCTGTTCCAGCGCGACGAGCCGCTGCCGGCAGCGGGCGGGGTGGTCTGGACGGGGGACGGCACGGCACTGAGCGGGATCCAGGCGGCGGACGGCGCGGTGAGCTTCCGCGTGGACGACGTGGGCGCGGACGGCCGGGTCGTGCTGAGCCGCCTGGACTATCCGGGCTATGTGATCAGCGGTGCACGAGAGGGGGAGCCGGTGCGTGACTGGCTGCTCACGGTCGACGTGTCGGACGCCGCGCCGGGTGACGTCGTGACCGTGCGCTTCCAGCCGCCGGGGCTGCCGCTGCTCGTCGGCGCCGCTTCTCTGGGAGTGCTTGTGGCGGGCGCCTGGCTCGTCCTGCGGTTCGTCAGCCGTCGACGCGCCGCACGGCCGACGACGCCAGCTGCGACGCATACACGCGGCTGAGGCCCTCGGGCAGGGTCGTGCGCGCGAGACCGTCCAGGTCGGTCCACACGCGCGACCGCACGCGCAGGTCGAGCGCCTGACCGCGCGCGTCGCCGCCTCCCAGGACGATCAGACCGCGGCGGCGGTGAAGGCGCCGCAGCTCGCCGATCAGCGCGCCGATCGAGACCGTCAGGCCGCTGCCGACGATCTTCACGGTGGTGGTCCCCGCGGGCGTCTGCCCTGCCCGCAGGGACGCGGCCGAGATGATCCGCGCCGCGTCGTCCTCGTACACGTAGTCGCGCAGCGTGTCGAGGGGAACGTAGATCGAGGCGGGTACGCCGGTGAGGTGGGCGCGGATCAGGATCGAGATCAGTCCCTGCGCCTTGGCGAGATCCTGACCGGGACCGTAGAGGTTGGTCACGCGCGCAACGAGCGACCGCCAGCCGCCCGCGGCCGTCGCCCCTGCCAGGGCCGCCTCCATCGCGAGCTTGCCCTGACCGTAGGCGGACGCCGGCGCGGTCGGGGTGAACTCGGTGTAGGGCGCGTCGGGAGAGGCGGCCCAGGCGCCGCCGACAGACGACGCCAGCATGAACGTGAGCCGCGCCCGCGTCTCGGCGGGCAGCGCGCCGAGCTCGGCGACGAAGCGCTCGAACACGTCCACCTCGGCGAACACCCTGTGCGCGGGCGTCGAGGTCACGGCGCGGCCGGCGGTCCAGGAGATCTCGAGGTGGTCGTCGGGAGCGGCCCCCGCGACGAAGCGCGCCAGGGCGTCCGACAGGGCGGCGACGGTGCCGTCACCGTCGTTCCAGTCGGGCACGTCGGCTCCGAACGGCGCATCCCGGCGGGCGCGCGCGACAGCACGTCCGAGCAGGCCCCGGCCGATGATCCAGCGACGTACGGTCACGGCGTCCGTGCGGGCGAGCCCCCGACCTGCTCCCGGCCGGCGTGCGCGAGCGGCCCCGTCGCGGGGTCGCGCACGATGAGGTACGACGGCTTGCCCAGCGCGGTGCTGACGGCGATGCCCAGGTACTCCGCGATGATCCCGAGCGCGACCAGGATGATGCCGATGCCGAGCAGCAGCACGACCATGAGCGAGGTCCATCCCGGCTCGTTCACGACGCCCGCCAGCCGGGCGATGGAGAGGTAGAGGGCGAACACGATGCCCGCGATGAACACGATCGTGCCGGTGACGGTGACGAGCCGCAGGCCGCGCGTGCCGGAGGTCAGCACCATGCTCCAGAAGTGCCCGAACAGGCGGCGGTAGGAGTAGCCGGATCGACGGTCGCCCTCCGTGCGCAGCGTCACGGGGGCCGTGGCGGTGCGCGAGGCGATCCAGCTCAGAGCGATGTCGAGGTAGACGCCGGTGCCGGCGTATGCGGCGACGCTGCGCCCGATCTCACCCAGCACGAGGCGGAAGCTGTGGAAGTCGGTCGCCCGACCGCCGCTGAACATCGTCTCCAGGATGCGCTTCGACGTGCGCGACGCCGTGTTGCGCAGGGCGCCGTGCGGCGGGCGGTTCACGGGGTCGGCGTACACCAGGTCGGCCTGCGCGTCGAGCGCCGCGTCGAGCAGCGAGCCGATGTCTCCCGGGTCGTGCTGGCCGTCCTCGTCCATCGTGACGATCCACTCGCCTCCCGAGCTCGCCATGCCGGCGAGCGTCGCGGCGTGCTGCCCGTAGTTGCGGCTGAGCCAGACGGGCACGACCCAGTCGTCCGCCGCCGCGAGCCGGCGGATGACCACATCGGAGCGATCAGGGCCGCGATCGTAGGCCAGGATGACCTCGCCCACCTGCCCGGCGCGGCCGCCCGGCGTGCGGAAGCCCCGCGTCAGCGGCCGCAGCTCTTCGATGACCGCGTCGAGGGTGCGCTCGCCCTGGTAGACCGGGATCACCACGCTGATCCGGTGCACATACAGGTCGGTCATCGCATCCTCCTCTTCAGCACACGATACGAGAGGCGTCGGGCGCGAGCCATGAGCGCGGCCCGCACGTCGCCGACCCGGCGATCCGTGGCGGAGATCGCCTCGGGATGCGTCTCACGCACCCACGTGTGGTACTCGCGCGCCTCGGCCGCCTGGCGCGAGGCGAGCGCGACGCTCCACTGCGCATCGCTCATCCGGAAGGTCGCACCGACCTCGGGATCCGGCACGAAGTCGCCCTCGAACAGCACGCGCGTGTACGTCGCCTGGTCGATGAAGTAGGAGAAGCTGTCGTTCCAGCCGCCCGTGCGCGCGAGCACGTCACGCCGCATCATGACGGAGGCGGGCTCGCCGAACAGGTTCGACCCCGCGAGCACCGCACGGCGCACGGCCTCGGCGCCGGGCATGCGGCGGTCGATCCCGCGCAGGCCCCAGGCGGGAAGGAGGACGGCGCCGCTCGCGTCGATCAGGTCCCGGCGGCACGCGGTCATCACCGCGCCCGTCGAGGCGAGAATCTCGGTCTGCCGTGCCAGCACCCCGGGACGCAGCACGTCGTCGCCGCACACCAGCTTGATGAACGTGCCGCGCGCGGCATCCGTGACGCGGTTCCAGTTGCGGCCGGCGCCGCCGCCGGCCTCGGTCTCGAGCAGGATGACGCGCGGGTCGCTCGCGAACGACCGCATGACCGCAAGCGTGTCGTCGGTGGACGCGTGGTCGGCGACGATGACCTCCATGCCGTTGACGTCCTGATCCAGGATCGAACGCAGCGTCTCGGCGAGCGTGCGGGCGTTGTTGAAGGCGGGGACGACGACGCTGAGAGGGGGCGCGTTCACCGCTCCTCCTTTCCGCGATGGAACGAGAACCGGCTGTGGCCGAACCAGCTGATCACCGCGATCACGAACGTGAACAGGAACTGCGCGACGATGTCATCCAGCCCCAGCAGGATCGTCAGGGGCGGCACGACGAGGTGGTTCAGCAGGAAAGACGTCAGGTACACGAGCTGGAAGCGCCAGAAGTCCAGCCACAGGTGGCCGCGCACGCGGAAGACCAGCTTGCGGTAGAGGACGAACGCCGAGATCGTGCTGCAGAGGTGGGCGCACGTGATCGTGAGGAAGATCGTCCACTTCGCATCGGGCCAGACCTGGTCGAACAGCAGCGAGAACAGGATGAACCACACGAAGCCCACGCCCGTGTTGATCGCGCCCACCACGAGGAAGGCCACGCGACGGTCCTTGATCAGGCGCAGCAGCGGCCCATCGGGCGCGGCGCCGGCGCCGATCGCCTGCTCGGCGCCTCCCGGCAGCTCCTCGCGGTCACGGTCCTGAGTCACGCGGCCTCGTCGCGTCGTCGCCGCCCCACGAGGAGCACCACCGCCAACACGGCGCCCGCCATCGAGACGCCGAAGCCGAGCCACGTCGGGCCGGGATAGATCGCCGCCTGCGGGCCGCCGAGGTCGCGCGCGAGCGTCGCCGCGATCTCGAGCCCCAGCAGTGTGGCGCGCACGAGCGTCCACACCGCCAGCGGGATGCCGCGCAGCCACAGCAGCGGCAGCACGAGCAGCGGGGCGAGGAACGGCAGCAGCGCGAAGAAGTAGCGGGCGAAAGAGCTGCCGCCGCCCGCCGTGTGCAGCACCTGCATGATCGCGATACCGCCGCACGCGCACAGGGCCGTCAGCAGCACGAGGATCCGCACGGCGCGGTCGGCGTCGTCGCGCAGCACCCGAGCGACATACATCACGATGCCGGCGACGACGGGCAGCACGAACAGCAGCAGCGTCCACGGCCAAGCGGGCTCGAGCGCGCGGGGGAGGGGCGGGTACGTGCCGACCGAGAACTGCTCGGTCATCGTCGTCCAGAATCGCCCATCCGTCGCGACGTCCAGTGCGGGGCGCGCGACGCGGCTCGTGTGCTCCGCCGCCCAGTCGGGATGCCCACCGCTGACGTTGCCGGTGATCGCGAGATTGCGCAGGTAGAACCACAGGGATGAGGCGACGACGGCGACACCCGCCGCGACGGCCGCGGCCCACGCGTGCGTCGGACGCAGCCGGCCGGGCAGATACCCGATCACGATGACGGCGACCGCGAACAGGATCGCGACCGGCAGCAGCGAGAACCGCGTGAGGGAGCATGCCGCGCACGCGAGCGCGAACACCACGATGTCCCGCACGGGCGTCACGCCGCGCGCCAGGCGGAGGAGGCCGTAGAACGCGAGCGCGCTCACGAGCGCGGCGAGGGTGTCGGTGTAGACGGAGCCGCCCAGGCGCACGAACCACACCGAGAGCCCGACGACCAGTGCGGATGCCAG
>NZ_JAPSJA010000225.1 GCF_031178525.1 Microbacterium sp. | reverse complement strand
AAAAAGTCGCTTCCCTCCCACCGAGTGGGTGCAACAGTTGCGTCACGAAACAGCGCTCTCTATCTCTTTGCGGGTCACTCCGTTACCGTGAGGAGCGTCGGCGCGAGTTTCGCGCCGGTTTCAATCAAGAAGAACGGCAGTAAATGGCTACGCAGGGCACCGTCAAGTGGTTCAACTCGGAGAAGGGCTTCGGCTTCATCTCTCCCGACGAGGGCGGCTCTGACGTCTTCGCGCACTACACCGCGATCGAGGCTTCCGGATACCGCTCGCTGGAGGAGAACCAGCGCGTGGAGTTCGAGATCGCGCAGGGCCCCAAGGGCCTGCAGGCGGAGAACATCCGCCCGATCTGATCACCGATACCCCCCGCCGCCGCTCAGCGCGGTCGGCGACAAGGGCCCGGCGCCTCGTGCGCCGGGCCCTTTCCTCTGCCCGGGAGCTCGGCTGGGGACGGGGCCGGATTCGTCAGTCGAGGCGGTGCGCGGGAGCGGCCGCGCCACGGTGGTGGTCGATCAGCGCGGTGGCGTCCTCGGCGTGACGGATCGCGCGGCGCGCGGCATCCAGCGCCGCCACGGGGTCCTGCATCTGCCGGGCCTCCGCGAGCTCCTGCCGCGCCGCGTCGAGCCGCACGCGCGCGTCGAGCTGAGCCGCCTGCCGCGGAAGCGCGGCCTCCGCGCGATGCACCGCGCTGCGCGCGGCCGCGAGTGTCCCCGGAAGCGCGCTGCGGGCGCCGCGCTGGCGCTGCTGCGCCGTCCGGGCGTCGGCGAGAGCCGCATCCAGCCGCTCGCGCACCCGCGCGATCGCCTCGTTCGCCGACACCGGGCGACGGGCGGCGATGGGAGCGATGCGCGCGAGCTCGGCGCTCGCCCGGCGGATCTCCTCGCCGAGCCGGTCGGACGCGTCCGCGGGCAGAGCCGACCGGATGGCGGTGGCCGAGCGGATGGCGCCGTGCGCAGCGCTGAGCTCGTCCGATACCGCCAGGCCCGCCTGGATCACGAGTCGGTGCGTCTCCTCGAGGGCGCGCGACGCGGCGTCCGCGTTCCGCAGCGCGCGCTCGGCGGCGGAGAGGTCGTCGAGGGCCGAGCGCGACGGGTCCGCTGCCTCGGCGCGAGCGGCGGCGATGTGCGCCTCCGCATCGGCGATCGCGGCGCGCGCGGCCCCGGCGGCACGCACGGCGTCGATCCATTCGTCGCGCTCCGCACGCTGCGCGAGCTCGCGCAGCAGCGCATCGGGATCGCCCATGCGCGAGCGAAGATCCGCGAGGTGCCGTTCGGCGGCCGAGATCTGGTCGGCCGCGCTCACGTGCGCGTCGATCCAGGACTGGTGCTCGCGACGCGCGGTCTCGATCGAGGTCATCGCGCGCTCGATCCGGCGCACGAGATCGCGCGAGGCGCGCTCGACCGCGAGCGGGGGTGCGTCCGGATCGGTCAGGGCGCGGTACGTCGCGAACGCGTCGTCGCGCGTGTGCTGCGCGGTCATCCGAGCGCGCCGCAGCGAGGCCGGCGCGCCGCCGCCGTACAGGGCGCCGGAGAGGCCCACCTCCAGCTCCAGCTCGTCGATCGCGTCGTCGAGCTGCACGAGCGCCACGCCCGTGCGCTCGACGGCATCGGCCGCCCGGCGCCGCGCGCCCGGCCCGCGGCGCGCGTGGCGCACGGCCGCCGCGACCGCGAGCGCGAGGACGGCGGCGGATCCGAAGACGACCAGCGCGGGGATGATCCAGGTCAGCGGATCGAGCTCGGTGACGTCCATGCGGGACGGCTCAGGATTCCGACAGCAGCAGGTCACGCAGCTGGGCTGCGTCGTCGACGACGGCCCGTGCGCCGTCCTCCTCGCCGGGAGTGCCGAAGCCCCACGTCACGAAGACCACGGGCACATCGTGCTCCGCGGCGCCGTCGACGTCGTGATGCCGGTCGCCGATGAGCACGGCGTGCGTGGTGTCGACGCCGGCGGCCGTGAGTCCCTCGAGCGCGCGGCCCAGGACGTCCGACTTCGTGTCGAGCACGTCGGCCTCCGGGCGCGCGCCCACGATGGCCGTGAAGGCGTCGTCGAGACCGTAATGCGACAGGATCGCCTCGACCTGGTTCTGCGGCTTGGTGCTCGCGGTCGCCTGCGGGATCCCGGCGTCGTGCACGGCGCGGATCAGCTCGGGCACACCGGGGTAGAGGGCGACGGACGAGGCGTAGCCGTCGCGCGCGGCCAGTGCGCGATACGCGGTGACCGCCTCCGTCGCCTGCTCCTCGGACAGCAGCGCGCGCTTCTGGAAGGACTCGAGCATCGGCGGGCCGATCCAGTGGCGCAGCTCATCCGCCGCAGGCGGCGTGCGCCCCATCGACGTGAGCACCTCGGTGATGCGCGGCAGGATTCCGGCCGATGCATCCGCCACCGTCCCGTCCACGTCCCAGATGATGCAGGACCAGGGCGATGACGTCATGACGTTCAGCCTATCCAGGCGGATGGACCGTCATGTCAGCGCAGGACGCCGCCGAAGCGCGGCGGCGCGGTCGCACGGCTAGAAGAGCCGGGGCGCCCCCGACTCGATGCCCTTCATCTCGTCGTAGTCGAGCGTGAGGCAGCGGATGCCGCGGTCCTGCGCCAGCGTGCGCGCCTGCGGCTTGATCTCCTGAGCGGCGAACACGCCCTGGATGCCCGTCAGCAGCGGGTCGCGTCCGAGCAGGTCCAGATAGCGCGTGAGCTGCTCGACCCCGTCGATGTCGCCGCGTCGCTTGACCTCGACCGCGATCGGGATGCCGCCCGCGTCGCGCACGAGCAGGTCGACGGGGCCGATCGCCGTGGGGTACTCGCGGCGCACGAGCTTCGCGCCCTCCGCGATCAGGTCGACCTGCTCGGCGAGCAGGCGCTGCAGATCGGATTCCACGCCGTCCTTGATCAGGCCCGGGTCGACGCCGAGGTCGTGCTTCGAGTCGTGCAGCACCTCGTAGATGTGCACGGTGAGCGCGTCGCCGGACTTCTTGTGCGTGACCTTCCACAGCTCGGCGACGCCGGCCTCTGCGAGCTCGGCGTCCGGGACGATGACGTCGAGCCGGCAGGGCGGGCTCATCCAGTTCAGCGGCTTGTACGACCCGCCGTCGGAGTGCACGAGCAGGCTGCCGTCGCCCTTGTGCACGAGCAGCCGCGTGGCGAGCGGCAGATGCGCGTTGAGACGACCGGTGTAGTCGACGGAGCAGCGGGCGATGACGAGACGCACCGCATGAGCCTAACGGTCTTGCGGCGCGGGCCTGTCCGCCACGGGCGCGAGCGGCCGCGCGGCGCTGGAGGCGAGGCCGGATGCGATCGTGAGGGCGACGATCACGAACAGCGTGTTGAGCAGTCCCATCCGGTCGCTGATCACGCCGAGGATCGGCGGCCCCGCGAGGAACGCGACGTAGCCGATCGTCGCGGCGGCGCTCACGCGCGCCGCGGCCTTCGCCGGATCGTCGGCCGCGGCCGACATCCCGAGCGGGAAGCCGAGCGACGCACCAACGCCCCACAGCGCCGCTCCGACCATCACGAGCGGCAGGTTCGGGGCCAGGATGAACAGCGTCAGGCCAGCCCCGGCAGACAGGGCGAGCACGCGGAGGATCGCGACCCGGCCGAAGCGGTCGACGAGCGGCCCGCCGAACACGCGCACCGCGGTCATCGCGACCGAGAAGACCGTCAGGCCCGTCGCACCGAGCGCCTCGTCGCCGCCGTGTCCCTCGACGATGCCCAGGGCGAGCCAGTCGTTCGCCGAGCCCTCCGCGAACGCCATGCCCAGCATGATCACGCCGAGCGCGTACGTGCGCGGCTCGCGCCAGG
>NZ_JAPSJA010000043.1 GCF_031178525.1 Microbacterium sp. | reverse complement strand
CGCACCCAGCAGGGCAACAACAACGGCTACGCGCAGGACACTCCCCTCAGCTGGGTGCACTGGGATGAGGCCGACGAGCCGCTCATCGAGTTCACGGCGCTGGTGTCGCGGCTGCGGCGGGACCATCCGACGTTCCGGCGCTGGGTCTTCTTCGACGGCCGCACCGTGCGGCGCGGAGAGGGCGACCCGCTGCCGGACATCGCGTGGCTCACACCCGACGGCACGCTCATGGACGACAGCGACTGGCAGACGAGCTACGCGCGTTCGCTCGGCGTGTTCCTGAACGGCCAGGGGATCCGAGAGCGCGGGTCGCGTGGCGAGCGGATCGTCGACCGCAACTTCCTGCTGCTGTTCAACGCCCACAGCGAGCCCGTCGACTTCACCCTTCCGGAGGAGGAGTACGCGAGCGCGTGGGAGATCGTGGTGAACACGGCGGACGGTCGCGATCTCACGCCGCATGAGGCCGGCTCCACCCTGCCGGTCGCCGCCCGCTCGATCGCCGTGCTGCGTGAGTGGCAGGAGGCCGAGCAGGAGGCCGACTGGTCGCCGGCGGCGTCGGTGCGGCGCCTGCTCGAGGACGGCGGCGCAGAATGAGCCGCATCCCGCTCTCGACCTACCGGCTGCAGCTGCGGCGTGAGTTCGATCTGGACGACGCCACGAAGGTCGTCGACTACGTGAAGGCGCTCGGCGTCGACACGGTCTACCTTTCGCCCCTGCTCGCGAGCGAGCCGGGATCGAACCACGGCTACGACGTGATCGACCACTCGCGGGTGGATCCGGACCGCGGCGGCGCCGAAGGGCTCGCGCGGTTCTCGGCGGCCGCGCGAGCGGCGGGCCTCGGCGTGCTGGCGGACGTGGTGCCCAACCATGTGGGCATCGAGACGCCGCGCCTCAACCCGTGGTGGTGGGACGTGCTCACGCACGGTCGCGACTCGCGGCATGCACACGCGTTCGACATCGACTGGGACGCGGGCGGCGGACGCATCCGGATCCCGGTGCTGGGCGACGAGGACGCCGAGCGGGCGGATCTCGGACTCACGATCGAGGACGGCGAGCTCGCGTACTACGAGCACCGCTTCCCCCTCGCTCCCGGCACGGCCGACGACGGCGCGTCGCCGGGCGTCGTGCACGGACGCCAGCACTACGAGCTCGTGAGCTGGCGCCGCGGCGACTCCGATCTGAACTACCGGCGCTTCTTCGCGGTGTCCACGCTGGCGGCCGTGCGCGTGGAGGACGAACGGGTGTTCGACGACAGTCATGCCGAGATCCTGCGGTGGGTGCGCGAGGGGCTCGTCGACGGGCTGCGCATCGATCACCCGGACGGTCTGACGGATCCCGGTGGGTATCTCACACGCCTCGCCGAGGCGACGGGCGGGGCCTACGTGCTCGTGGAGAAGATCCTCGAGCCGGGCGAGCCGCTGCCGTCTCACTGGGCGACGGCCGGCACGACGGGCTACGACGCGCTGGGTGATATCGACCGCGTCCTCGTCGACCCCGCAGGACGCACGGCACTCGACGAGCTCGAGGTCGAGCTGCGCGGGGACTCTCCGCAGGACGGCCCTGCCGACTGGCAGCGGATGGTGCACGACGGCAAGCGCGCCGTCGCGGACGGCCTGCTGCAGGCCGAGGTGCGACGCCTGGCGCGTCTCATGCCGGACATCGAGGGCGCCGAGGACGCGATCGCCGAGCTGCTCGCCTGCTTCCCCGTCTACCGCTCCTACCTGCCTGCGGGCCTCGAGCACCTGCACGAGGCCGCCGACGCGGCGAAGCAGCGGCGCGGCGATCTCGCCGGCACCATCGAGCGCCTGCTCCCCCGCCTGTCGGATCCGGACCACCCCGCGGCGATCCGGTTCCAGCAGACCTCCGGCGCGGTGATGGCGAAGGGCGTGGAGGACGCGGCCTTCTACCGGTACGGACGGCTCGTCTCGCTCAACGAGGTCGGCGGGGATCCGTCGGAGTTCGCGATCGACGTGGCCGAGTTCCACCGCCGGCAGGCCCAGCGGCACGCGTCCTGGCCGCAGTCGATGACCACCCTGTCGACGCACGACACGAAGCGGGGCGAGGACACGCGCGCGCGCATCGATGCGCTCGCGGAGGTGCCGGGCCTGTGGCGCAGCACCCTGCGCACGCTGCGCTCGCAGGTGCCCATCGGCGACGGTCCGTTCGAGGCCCTGCTGTGGCAGTCGCTCATCGGCGCGTGGCCGCTGTCGCGAGAGCGCGCGCACGCCTACGCCGAGAAGGCGGCCCGCGAGGCCGGCACGAGCACGACCTGGACCGCTCCCGACGAGCAGTTCGAGCGCGCGATGCACGCCCTGGTCGATGCGGCCTTCGACGACGACGATGTGCGCGGCGCGCTCGAAGCCTGCGTCGAGTCTGTGCGGGCGGCGGGATGGTCGAACTCGCTGTCGGCGAAGCTGCTCCAGCTGGCCGCGCCGGGCGTGCCCGACGTGTACCAGGGATCCGAGCTGTGGAACCGGTCGCTCGTCGATCCGGACAACCGCCTGCCCGTCGACTACGACGAGCGACGAGCGATCCTGCAGCGGATCGATGCGGGCGAGTTGCCCGAGCTCGACGAGACCGCGGCCGCCAAGCTGCTCGTCACGACGCGTGCCCTGCGGGCACGGCGCGACCGGCCGGAGCTGTTCTCGCGCTACGCCGGGCTCGAGGTCGTGGGGCCCGCGGCCGCGCACGCCGTCGCCTTCGACCGCGGCGGCGCCATCGCGATCGCGGCCCGGTTGCCGCTGGCGCTGGAGCGGCGCGGCGGCTGGGCCGATACGCACGTCATGGTGCCGCCGGCGCGATACGCAGACGCGATCACGGGGGCGCCGTTCGCGGGCGATGCGCTGCCTTTGGCGCAGGTGCTCGCCCGCTACCCCGTCGCGCTGCTGCTGAGGGAGGACGACTGATGGGCTTCGAGGTCTGGGCACCGAAACCGGCGCGCGTGCGCCTGCAGGTCGACGATGCGACGCACGACATGACGCGGGACGAGCACGGCTGGTGGCGAGCGGATGTGACGCCCCGGCCCGGTCAGCGGTACGGGTACCTGCTCGACGATCGCGCCGATCCCGTGCCGGACCCGCGCTCCCTGCGTCAGCCGGACGGTGTGCACCAGCTCGGCCAGGTGCAGGACCTCTCGTTCGCGTGGGCCGACGAGCAGTGGACAGGACGGCAGCTGGCCGGATCGGTGATCTACGAGATGCATCTCGGCACGTTCACGCCGGACGGAACCCTCGACTCCGCGATCGAACGACTTCCGCACCTCGTCGAGCTCGGCGTGGACTTCGTCGAGCTGCTGCCGGTGAACGCCTTCAACGGCGACTGGAACTGGGGATACGACGGCGTGCTCTGGTACGCGGTCGACGAGACGTACGGCGGACCGGAGGCGTACCAGCGCTTCGTCGACGCGTGCCACGCCGCGGGGCTCGGTGTGATCCAGGACGTGGTGTACAACCATCTCGGCCCCAGCGGCAACTACCTGCCGCTGTTCGCGCCGTACCTGCGTGAGGACAGCGCCAACACCTGGGGTTCGTCGCTCGACCTGGCCCGTCCGGAGGTGCGCGAGCACATCATCGGGAACGCCTTGATGTGGCTGCGCGACTTCCACGTCGACGGACTGCGGCTCGACGCCGTGCACGCCCTCATCGACGACTCGCCGACGCATCTGCTGCAGGAGATGGCTGAACGCGTGGACGCGCTGAGCGCGCACCTGCGGCGCCCGCTCACGCTGATCGCCGAGTCGGACATGAACGACCCGAAGCTCATCACTCCCCGCGAGGCGGGCGGCTACGGCCTGCATGCGCAGTGGAGCGACGACTACCACCACGCCGTGCACGTGGCGCTGACCGGCGAGACGTCGGGCTACTACGCCGACTTCGAGCCGATCGAGGCGCTCGCGAAGGCCGCGACACGAGGGTTCTTCCACGACGGGACCTGGTCGTCGTTCCGTGAGCGCGCCCACGGCCATCCGATCCCGCCCGAGACGCCGACCTGGCGGCTCGTCGCCTACGCGCAGGATCACGATCAGATCGGCAACCGCGCGACGGGCGACCGTCTGTCGCAGGCCCTGGACGACGACCTGCTCGCGATCGCGGCACTGCTGGCGCTGGCAGGCCCGTTCACCCCCATGCTGTTCATGGGAGAGGAGTGGGCCGCGTCCACGCCGTGGCAGTTCTTCACGGCGCACCCCGAGCCCGAGCTCGGCCGGGCGACGGCCGAGGGACGGATCGCGGAGTTCGAGCGCATGGGCTGGGACCCCGCGGTCGTGCCCGACCCGCAGGACCCGGAGACGTTCCGCCGCTCGAAGCTCGACTGGTCGGAGCCGTACGGCGACGAGTCGCGTCACACGCGCCTGCTCGCCGTCCACCGCGAGCTCATCGCGCTGCGACGTCGCGAACCGGACCTGACCGACCCGCGCTTCGACCGCCTGTCCGCGGAGTTCTCGGAGGACCCGAAGTGGATCCGCATCCGCCGCGGCGCCCTCGAGATCGTCGTCAATCTGGGTGACGTTTCGCTGGCGATCACGCCGCCGCGCGAGGTCCTGTTCTCGACGAAGCAGCTGGACGCCGAGGTCGACGGCATCCCGCCTCGCGCCGGCGCCATCATCCGCCCCTGACGGAACCGTACCCGCGTGGGCTCACCGGCCCGGCACGCCTCGTCGTGCGGGCTCGGCGAACCCAAGCGCGTCCGTGATCAGTCGTCCTGCAGCGCGGCGGCGTAACCCGACACCGAGCGGGTGTAGCGGGTCAGGTGCGGTGCGAGCGCGGTGAGCGCGACGGACAGCCCGCGCTGCGGGTCGCCGGCCGAAGCCAGGGCGAGGGCGTAGAAGGCCGCGACCTCGTCGCGCAGAGGACCACCCTCCCGCTCGTACTCGTCGCGCAGCAGTGTGAGCGCCTCCTCCGTCTTGCCGAGGTTGCGGATGGTGCTGGCGAGCTGGATGACCGTCTGCGTCCGCCGGTCCTCGTCGAGCCCGAGCTCGATCGCGCGCCGATAGAGCGGTTCGGCATCGGCCTCCAGCCCGGCGCTGTCGCGCGCCCCGGCCCGCTCGAAGAGTGCGACGGGGTCGTCCTCGCCCCGCTCCGAGGCGAGCGCGTCGATCCGGACGATCCTCTCCCGGTCGTCGAGCGACGGATCCTGCCAGAGCGCATCGATCCGGTGCTGCCAATCGTGCAGGGAGTCGGCCATGCGGGTCCTCTCAGACAGACGAAGGGGGACGGATGCGCAGCGGCATCCGTCCCCCGGGAGCGAGCGCGGCGGATTACTCCGCCGCGGCCTCCTCCGTCTTCTTCTTGCGGGTCTTCTTGGCCGGCTTCTCCTCGGCGGGCGCTTCCTCGGCGGCGGCCTCCTCAGCGGGGGCCTCCTCGGCCGGGGCGTCCTCGGCGGCAGCCTCGTCCGTGCCGGTCTCGGTCTCGTCGTCCTCGGTCGCGGCGAAGCCCGACAGGTCGACGGCCTTGCCGTTGCTGTCGACGACCTCGACCTTGCCCAGCACGATGGCCAGCGCCTTGTTGCGCGCGACATCGCCGATGACCGCCTGCAGCTGGTTGCCCTGCTGCAGCGCCTCGATGAACTGCTGCGGCGCCATGCCGTACTGACCCGACATCTGGATCAGGTACTGCGTGAACTCCTCCTGCGAGACCTGCACCTCGAGCTTCTCGGCGATCGCGTCGAGCAGCATCTGCGTGCGGAACTGCTTCTCGCTGGCCTCGGTCACCTCGGCGCGGTGCGCGTCGTCCTCGAGGCGGTTCTCCTGCTCGAGGTGCTGGTGCACCTCGTCCTCGACGAGCTGGGCGGGGACGGGGATGTCGACCTTCTCGAGCAGCGTCTCGACGAGCTTGTCGCGCGCGGCCGAGCCCTGCGAGAACGCCCCACGCGACTCGACCTGCTCGCGGAGGCTGTCGCGCAGCTCAGCGATCGTGTCGAACTCGCTCGCCATCTGCGCGAAGTCGTCGTCGGCCTCGGGCAGCTCGCGCTCCTTGACAGCCTTGACCGTCACCGCGACCTCGGCCTCCTCGCCGGCGTGGTCGCCGCCGACGAGCGTCGAGCGGAACGTGGTGTCCTCGCCCGCGGTCAGCGACTCGATGGCCTCGTCGATGCCGGGCAGCAGCTCGCCCGATCCGACCTCGTACGACACGCCCTCTGCGCGGTCGATCTCGGCGCCGTCGATCGTGGCGACCATGTCGAGCTCGACGAAGTCGCCCGCGGCGGCGGGACGATCGACAGGGATGAGCGTGCCGAAGCGCGAGCGCAGGCGGTCGAGCTCCTCGTCGAGAGCTGTCTCGTCGACCTCGGTCGCATCGATCGTGATCGTGAGGTTCTCGTAGTCCGGGATCTCGAACTCGGGACGCACGTCGACCTCGACGTCGACGATCAGGTCGCCCGAGAAGTCCTTCTCGTTCGGCCACTCGACGATGTCGGCCGACGGACGGCCGAGCATCTTCACCTCGTGCTCGGCGACGGCGGCACGGAAGAACCCGTCGAGGCCCTCGTTGACCGCGTGCTCGATGACGGCGCCGCGACCGACGCGCTGGTCGATGATCGGAGCAGGAACCTTGCCCTTGCGGAAGCCGGGAACCTGCACGTCCTGAGCGATGTGCTCGTAGGCGTGCTGGATGCTCGGCTTGAGCTCGTCGGGGCTGACCGTGATGTGCAGCTTCACCCGGGTGGGGCTGAGCTTCTCGACGGTGCTGGTGACCATAGGGGTTCGTTCTCCTCGTGACTCCTCCCGCGCGCAGGCCGCGCGACGGGATCGTAGGTCTGGGTGGGCCGATTGTCGGGGCGACAGGATTTGAACCTGCGGCCTCCCGCTCCCAAAGCGGGCGCTCTACCAAGCTGAGCTACGCCCCGGGGAGTCCCCGCACGGGAACACGAAACGGCCCCGTGAAGTCTAGCCGACGAAGTCGGACACGCCTTCACGGGGCCGTGTACTGGAGGGGATGACGGGAATCGAACCCGCGTAGCCAGTTTGGAAGACTGGGGCTCTACCATTGAGCTACATCCCCGCAGCCGGTGAAACCGGCAGCGCGTTCGAGTCTAGCCGACTCCGCGCCGGTTCCCCGACCTGAGCCGCCGACGTGTCGTCTGAGGCGGTTCCGCGGCGGGAAATAGGGCGATCGCCCGATGTCCGGCACCCACCTCAGCGACAACCGTGGAGTCATCAGCAGGAGATGACGGGAGCGGGACATGTACATCGATCCGATGGTCGCGATCAACGAGTACGAGCTGCATGTGCGGGACGCCGAGGAGCACATCGCCCGGCTGCGGGCACTCGAGGAGCGTCGCGCGGGTGAGCCGACGCCGACCCGCCCGGCTGCCGCGCGCCGCACGGGAGTGCTGCGCCGCCTGCTGCCGCGGCACGGCGCGTGAGGCAGGCATGGTCGGATGTCGGCGCCCGGTGGGACGATGAACGGGTGGCACCCCGGACGTCGACACTCATCGGACGCGACGCCGAACTCGGCACCCTCGCGGAGGCGCTCGCGCAGGTGCGCGGCGGGCGACCCCGCATGGTCGCGATCGGCGGCGAAGCGGGGATCGGCAAGACGCGCCTGCTCACCGACTTCCTCGACCGGCACGGGGCCGACGCGCGCGTCCTGATCGGCCGCTGCATCGACCTGGGCGGATCCGGCGCCGCGTACACGTCGATCGCGGCCGCTCTGCGCCCGCTGATCGCCGAGCTCGGTGCCGAGGAGGTCCAGCGCATCGTGGGCGGCGGTCTGCACGCACTGCAGGGACTGTTCCCTCAACTCGGCGGCGACGGGCCGGCGCGGGGGCAGGCCGGAGGCCTGCACGAGTCGATCGCGCTGCTGCTGGAGGCCGTGAGCGTCGAGCGGCCGATCGTGCTCGCCATCGAGGACCTGCACTGGGTCGATCCGGCGAGCCTCGCCGTGCTGCGCTTCCTCGCGCGGGGCCTGGGTGACGCGCGCGTGCTGCTGATCCTCACCTACCGTGCGGAGGATGTGCACCGCGGCCACCTCGCGCGTCCGTTCCTGGCCGACATCGCACGGGACAGGGCCGCGACGCGGATCGAGCTGCCGCGCCTGAGCCGCGATGGGACCGGGCGCCTGATGCGCGAGCTGCTCGGCGCGACCCCGTCTGAGGCATCGATCGATGCGCTCCTCGAGCGCACCGAAGGCGTGCCGTTCTACATCGAGGAGCTCGTCGATCTGCACGAGTGCGCGGAGGATGCCACGACGCTCCCCGACGGGCTGCGCGACCTGCTGCTCGTCCGATACGAGTGGCTGCCGGACGACGCGCGTGCCATCGTCCGGCACATCGCCGTCGGCGGCATGGAGGTCGATCACGACCTGCTCGCCGCGGTCTTCCACGGCAACGCCGCCGAGCTCGAGACCGTGGTGCGCGAAGCCGTCACCGCCGGAGTGATCCTGACGACACCCACGGGCTACACGTTCCGGCATGCGCTGGTGCGGGAGGCGATCCTCGATGACGTGCTGCCGGGCGAGCGCGAGCGGCTTCACGAGCGCTACGCCGTGGAGCACGAGGCGCGCGCCGCCGCGGGTGCGTCCGTCGCGGCAGCGATCGCCCATCACTGGGCCGGCGCGCGCGACAATGCCAGAGCCTTCGAGGCGTCGCTGCGCGCCATGCGCGAGGCGCGGGCGGCGATGGGCTACGCCTCGGCCGCTCAGCACGCGGAGCGGGCGCTGTCCCTCTGGAACGTCGTCCCGGGCGCCCAGGCGGTGGCGGGGATGGACCACCTGGAGCTCATGGGACGGACGGCCACCTACCTGCGCAACGCGGGAGACGTCGAGCGCAGTCTGGCGATCCTGAGCAGCGCGCTGCGCGAGTGCCCGCCCGGCACGCTGGAGCATGCGCTGCTGCTGAACAACCAGGGCCGCGGCCTCGCGATCGCGGCACGACCGGCGTCCATCGAGTCGTACCGGGAAGCGCTCGCGACGCTCGACGCGCTCGGCGACGACCGTGCGATCGACACCCTGCGGGCCGATGTGATGATCTCGCTCGCGGGCCGCCTCGTGCTCATCGGCGAGGATTGCGAGGCGCTGACCCTCGCGACGGACGGCGCCGCTCTCGCACACCGCCTCGGTGCCGTGCGGCTCGAGTCGGTGGGCGTCAATATCGCCGCGCTCTGCCATGGTCACCTGGGGCGGGTCGACAAGGCGCGCGACGGGCTCGAGCGCGCCAGGGAGATCGCGAGCGAAGACGGTCCCGCTCTGCTGCGGTACTGGGTCAACGCCTCGGATCTCGCCCACAACCTCGGCGACTACCCGCGCGCGCTCGATATCGCGCGCGAAGGGCTGGCGGCAGCGCGCCGGCTCGGCGCCGATCGCACCTCCGGCGTCATCCTCGCCTCCAACGTGCTCGACCCGCTCATCGCGCTGGGGCGGTGGGGGGAGGCGGACGAGGTGCTCGAGCGCTACCTCGCGATCGCTCCTACGACGTCGGGACGCTCCTATCTGGTGCGCGACCGCGCCCTGATGCAGGTGCTGCGCGGGGATGCCGCCGGGGCCCGGGAGACGCTCTCGGCCGCGAGATCCCTGTTCACCTCGACCTCGGCGTTCGAGCTGCAGGCACGGCTGTCGGTCGCACATGTCTCGGCCGAGGTCGCGCTGGCGCTGAACGACGACGCGCATGCGTGGCGTGAGGCGCAGACGCTGCTCGCGGCCGATCCCGAGCGGCTCCATCCCGCGTACGTAGCGCCGTTCGCCTGGACCGTGGCACGCGTCATCCGCCGGGCGGCCCATGCGCAGCGCGAGGTCATCGACGCGCGCTCTGTCGCCGGGCGGCTGCGCGAAATCGTCGAGCTGTTCTCCTGGTGGCCGACACACGGGGCGTGGCGCCCGCTGATCGACGCCGAGCTGTCACCCTCGGTCGAGATGCTCGAGCGCGCCGTCGAGGCCTCGTCCGATGCGCGCATACCCGGTCATGTGCGTCCGCGCGTGCTGCTGCACCTGGGAGAGGCGCTGCAGGGTGCGGGCGACAGGGTCGCGGCGCGAGAGCGCGTCGAGGAGGCGTGCGAGAGCGCCGCCGCATTCGGGGCGATCGCGGCCCACCGGGACGCATCGGCGTTCGGCCGGTCCGCGGGCCTGCTGCGCAACACGTCGCCGCGAGCGGCTCACGGCCTCACCGAGCGGGAGCGCCAGGTCGTCGAGCTGATCGCGGCGGGGCTCAGCAACAGGCAGATCGGCGAGCGGCTGTTCATCAGCGGCAAGACCGCGAGTGTGCACGTGTCTGCGATCCTGCGCAAGCTCGGCGCCGCCAATCGCGCGGAGGCGGCGCACCTCGCACGAGACCTCGTCGCAGGCTGACGCGTTCAGCGGGCCGCGAGCCGCTGACCATGCCGCTCCGCATGCGCGAGATAACGCTCGGCGTTGTCGCGCAGCCCGGCGACCTCCTCGTCGGAGAGTGCGCGCCGCACCTTGGCCGGCACACCGGCGACCAGCGAACGCGGCGGGATCTCCGTGCCCTCCAGCACGACCGCCCCCGCCGCGACGAGACATCCCGCCCCGACGATCGCACCGGACAGCACGACGCTCCCCATGCCGATCAGCGCGCCGTCGCCGATCGTGCATCCGTGCACGACGGCATTGTGGCCGACGGACACGTACTCTCCGATCCGAGCGGGATGCGAGGCGTCGACGTGCAGCGACACGTTGTCCTGGATGTTGCTGAACGCCCCGATCGAGATCGTCTCGACATCGCCGCGGAGGACCGCGTTGTACCAGATGCTCGCCCGCTCGCCGATGGCGACGGCTCCGATCACACGCGCGCCGTCCGCCACGAACGCATCGGGGTGGATTGCAGGCACGTCCTCCTCTCCCGTCGACGAGCTCAGCGGCAGGATCGAGGCGTGCGGTGACACCGGCATGACGCCGACTCTACGGCGTGGCGGGCGACGATCCGGGCTCGGCGCGACGAGCCTTGCCGACCTGTGCGAGAGGGTCCATCGTGGAGACGTCGGAAACGCACGGAGGGAGGTCGCGATGCATGCGGAATTCGGAGACCACCTGGTGGTCGAGGGCTCGACGGCGGAGGCGCACCGGCGACAGGCGGTCGTGCTGGAGGCACGCGGGGAGGGTGGCGGACCGCCCTACCTCGTGCGGTGGGCAGACGGCCACGAGAGCCTGGTCTTCCCGGGACCGGACGCGCACATCGTGCCGGCGTGACGCGGGCGACCGTGCGTGTCAACCCCCCGCGCGGAGGAGAGGGTTGGCTACCCTTGCTTTTCCCAGGTGAGGGCCGGTTTAGCCCAGCCTTCGCTTGGTTGCGGAATGCGAGGAGCCGAGTAGCGTTGTCATCACTGAGCGGCCCGGATCCATCGGGTTTCGGCCGACACACTTCGGAGGGAAAGCAATGAGCAGCAACCAGACCATCGCCACCACCGCCGCCGACCCGACTGTCGCCGCGGGCGCTTCGCAGTTCCTCTCCCCCGTCGTGCTGGGCCTGCAGGCGCTGACCGTCAACGGCAAGCAGGCGCACTGGCACGTTCGCGGCGAGAACTTCATCGGCGTGCACGAGTTCCTCGACACGCTCGTCGAGCACGCGGGCGGCTGGGCCGACGACGCCGCCGAGCGCATCGTCGCTCTGGGTCTGCCCGTGGACGCCCGCATCCAGACGGTCGCCCAGAAGGGCGCCGACACGGCCGTCTCGGCCGGGTTCTCGCAGTCGCCCGACACCATCCGCGCCGTCGTCGCCGACATCGACAAGGTGCTCGTCGACCTGCAGGCCGCGATCGAGGGCCTCGACGAGATCGACCTGACGAGCCAGGACATCGCCATCAGCATCAAGCAGGGCCTCGAGAAGGACCGCTGGTTCCTCGTGGCCCACATCGCGGAGTGACCCTCCGCCGTCGACCGGCCACGAACGCCCCGGCTCATGCCGGGGCGTTCGTCGTTCACGAGCGCTGCAGGTAGCGCAGCACCGCCAGCACGCGTCGGTGATCCGAGGGCGACTCCCCGAGGCCGAGCTTGGTGAAGATCGCGCTCACGTTCTTCTCGACGGCTCCGACCCCGATGAACAGCCGCTCGGCGATCGTCCCGTTCGAGCGGCCCTCCGCCATGAGCTCCAGGACGTCGCGCTCGCGGGGCGTGAGCGTCGCGACCGGATCCGGCGGCGATGCCAGCAGCTGGCTCACGACCAGCGGATCCAGCACCGTGCCGCCCCCGCGCACACGTGCCACGGCATCCGTGAAGTCGTCGAGCGAGGTCACGCGATCCTTTAGCAGATACCCGACTCCCCCTGCCCCGCTCGCGAGCAGCTCCCGCGCATAGACGCCCTCGATGTACTGGCTGAGCACAAGGATGCCGAGCCCGGGCAGGGCCGCCCTGAGGGCCAGCGCCGCGCGCACGCCCTCGTCG
Source organism: Microbacterium sp. (assembly GCF_031178525.1). Lineage (GTDB taxonomy): Bacteria > Actinomycetota > Actinomycetes > Actinomycetales > Microbacteriaceae > Microbacterium. Next base: position 2,526 of record NZ_JAPSJA010000043.1, on the reverse strand, counting down.
CGGAACGACGGCGGCAGCCGGACGTCCAGGATCGCGATGTCGGCCCGCGCCGCCCTCACGCGCTCCACGATGCCCTCGGCGTCGCCGTATGCGCCGGCCGTGACGTAGCCGGCTTCGTCGAAGAGTCTGACGAGCCCCTCCCGCAGCAGCAGCGAATCCTCGACGAGGACGACGCGGACGGCTTCAGCGGAAGGGGCATCCATCACGCGTTCAGGATACGGATCGCTCACCCCGCGGGCGCCGCGAGCGGGATGTGCGCCCCGATCCGGGTGGGGCCGCCCGCGGGGCTGTCCACCGACAGCGTCCCGCGCAGACCCGCAAGCCGCTGAGCAAGCCCCTCCAGTCCGTGACCGGGGGCGGCGAACGCCCCGCCGCGACCGTCGTCGACGACCCACAGGTCCAGCGCGGCCGGCTCGCTCTCCGTGGCGGCCGCCGTCCACACCCGCATCGTGACACTGCGCGCGGCGGAATGCTTGGCGGCGTTCGTCAGGAGCTCTGCGGCGACGAAGTAGGCGTTGCGGGCGATATCGGAGGGAACGGCCGCATCCAGCTCGGGGGCCGCCTCCACGCGGACGTCGAGCGGACTGGTCGCGGCAAGGCCGTGCAGCGCGGCCGACAGGCCGCGATCCTGCAGCAGGGGCGGCGCGACACCGGAGGACAGCGCACGGAGCTCGTCGAGCGCACCCTGCGCGTGAGCGAGAGCCTCACGCGCAAGCTGAGCGGCAGCGTCCCCGTCGCCCGCCGCCGCGCGGCGCTCGAGCGCCGCCAGATCGAACTGCAGCCGGACCAGGCGCTGCTGCGGCCCGTCGTGGAGGTCGCGCTCGAGCCGGCGCAGCCCCTCGTCTTCTGCGCGCACAGCCGCTCCGCGCGCTGCGGTCTCGGCGCGCAGCTCGACCGCCAGGTCGTCGGAGGGCCACCGGCCGACCAGCGCACCCGCCGCGCCGTGATGCAGGCGCGCGAGTGCGCCGAAGACCCACGGCATCGTCGCCGTGAAGATCACGCCCGCGATGAAGATGAGAACGCCCTCCACCACCCCGGGCGGCCAGGTGCCGAACACCCACGGCAGGAACTCCGCCACGTAGCGGCCCCACTCACCGCCCTCCGCGTCCGGGATGAAGATCGACCAGAACCAGTGCGTCAGGCCGCCGAGCCCCGCGCTCAGCCACCCGACGACGATCGCGAAGCTGACGGCGGAGAGGACGATGGACACGAGCGTGCCGTGCAGCAGGGAGCTCCAGTAGTGCGGATTGCGCAGCGGCAGCGTGAGCCGCCCCCAGAAGCCGACGCGCGGCGTGCGGTCACGGTCCCACTCGGGCTCGCGGATGAACGGCAGGCCCGTCAGAAGCAGCAGGTAGCGATCGGCGACGCCGAGACCGCGGGCCACGAGAAGCGAGAGCACGATGAGCGGCAGGCCGATGACGATGACGATCGTGCCCACCCCCGCGAAGAACAGCGCAGACAGCAGCGAGATCGACAGCGTGGCGATCGCGAAGCGGACGATCACGTACAGCGCCGTGCCGGGCACGCGGGTCCACAGCGATGCGTATCCCCATCCCGGGTCCGGGCGCGGTGCGGTCAGCGCGGGCCCCGCGGCGCGTGGGGCCGTGGGACGTTCGACGGTCATGCTCTCCTCGTACATGCATCCAGCCTCCCGAGCGAGGCGCTCGGCGGGCATCCGGCCCGCGACCGTATCGAGGCGGGGGTTAGCCCCCGGGTCACGCCAGATGGGTGATCCGGCCACCGATCATCGTGGCGTGCACCGGCATCGTGCGCAGCACACTCTCATCGGCGGTCACGGGGTCTCGCGCGACGAGCGCGAGGTCGGCGAGGGCGCCGGGCTCGATGCGGGATCCGTAGCGGGATCCGCCGTAGGTGGAAGCGGCCAGCGCCGTCTCGGCGTCCAGCCGCTCCGCCGCCCCCCATGCCGGGCGCTCGCCGTGCGAGCGGAACACGGCCGCGGCCATCGACACCCACGGGTCGAGCGGGGCGACGGGGGCATCGGATCCGAGCAGCACGTTCGCCCCCGCGTCGTGCAGCGAGCGGAGGGGGAAGGCGAGGGCCGTCTGAGAGGCCCAGAGCTCGTCGGTGAGGTCGCGGTCGTCGATCGCGTGCTGCGGCTGCACGCTCGCGCCGACGCCGAGCCGTGCGAAGCGCGCGAGATCGGCGTGCCGCACCAGCTGGGCGTGCTCGATGCGGCCGACGGCCCCCGTGGCCGCGAACGCGTCCAGCGCGTGCGAGTTCGCGACGTCGCCGATCGCGTGGATCGCGCAGCCGATGCCGGCCGCGGTGGCCGCCGTCATGAGCTCTGCGAGCTCATCCGGCGCCACCGTCAGCATCCCGTGGTTTCGCGGATCATCGCCGTAGCCGTGCGAGCAGGCGGCCGTGCGCGTCCCGAGCGATCCGTCGGTGATGACCTTGAGCGGGCCGACGCGCACGAGCTCGGTGTCGGTTCCCCGCAGCGGATCGCCCGATTGCAGGCCGAGCGCGATCGCGCGATCAAGATGCTGGGGGTAGATGCCGAAATCG
>NZ_JAPSJA010000224.1 GCF_031178525.1 Microbacterium sp. | reverse complement strand
TGCGATCCGGCGACCAGGACGCGGGCACCTCGGGGTTCACGCCACCGGGGTTGCCGGCGCCGCGTGCGGACGCGACGAGCCGGTCGGGGGCCTTGCCCTGCTCGACCCACGACACGATCGCACCGAGGCCGTCGAACTGGTCGGTCGCGGCACCCCCGCGCACGTGGCCCATGCCCGGCACCTCGAAGTACCGCGCGAACCGCTCGGCTTTGTTCCGGTTCCTGCGGTCGAGCTCGTCGAACCAGCGCGCCGTGTCATCGGCGCTGAAGACCGCGTCGGACGCACCGTGCACGACGATCATCCTGCCGTCGTTGTCGCGCAGCTCGTCGAGCTCGGTCGGCGCGGGCGGCGTCATGAACTGCATCGCGCTCTCGCCCGCGATCCCGCGCCGGTAGATGTCGCGCGCCTTCTGGTCGATATCGGCCGAGAGCGCGTACCCCGGCAGGTCGGACAGGATCGCGGGGCTCTCCGGCTGCGGAGAGAAGACGAACCCGACCGCCATCGGATCCAGCAGCACGCTGCGCTCGAGCTCCCAGCCGCCCCAGTCGCTGTTCGTGATGCCCGTGTCGAACGGGAAGGACGCGTAGATGCGCTTGCCCGTGCTCGTTCTCGCGCCTGCGAACACGGTCTCCAGCACGTTCTTCTGCGTGCGCGTCAGGCAGGATTCGTCTCGTTCGGCGTCGCAGGTCGGCACGTGGCGGTCGACGTCGAAGCTCTTCTGGCAACGCTCGCTGTCCAGCACCTGCCCGTCGACGAGGCGGTCGAGCCCGTCACAGCGCTCCAGGATGGCCGTCGCGACCGTCTGCCGTTCGGCGGGTGTGAACGCGGTCCTGAGGTCGCCGGGCGTCGTCGCGACCGTGTTCCACAGCTGCGCACCCCACAGCTGGGACACCGCGGCCTGCGGCAGGTTGAAGCCGGGGGCGACCGCGAGGAAGCCGTCGTATTCGTCCGCGTAACGCGCAGCGGCGACCATCGCGTGGCGACCGCCGTTCGATCCGCCGGCGAAGTACGACGTGTCGGGCCCGCGGCCGTAGGCCGCCGCGACGAGCGCCTTGGCCATCGGCGTGAGCGAGCCCACGGCCTGGTATCCGTAGTCCAGCCGGGCCTGCGGGTCCAGGCCGAACAACGGGTTCTGTGCGGCGTTGTGCCCGGCGTCCGAGCTCAGCACTGCGAAGCCCTGTTGCAGGCCGTTGCGAAGCTGACCGCCCGTGATCGAACCCAGCGCGGGCACGACGTTGCCGTCCATGCCGCCGTTGCCCTGGTGGAGGAAGCGGCCCGCCCACCTCAGCGGCAGGCGCATCTCGAAGCCGATCGCGTAGTCCTGCCCGTCGACCGGGCTCGTGCGCTCGTTCATGCGTCCCTGCACGAGGCAGTGCTCACCGACGGGTGCGCCCGCGTTCATCACCTCACCGGCGGGCACCCGCCGGACGACCGTGATCGTCGTCTGCTCGAACGCGAACCCCTCGAGGGCCTCGCATTCGCGCAGGGTGCCCGGCCTGGCGCGGTCAGGATTCCCGTGCCCGCCGTGCGCCACAGCCGCCAGCGGCGTCGCCAGCAGCAGTGCGGCCGCAGCCGCCAGGGCGATGGACGCCCTGTTCCTTCTCTTCATGACTCCTCCTCATCGAGGGTTCACACCCGCACCGTTGCGGGCGAGCTGGAAGGGGGCCGCGTCTGGTCAGCGGCCCTTCGATGCCGTGCGGATCGTCTCCGTCTGCCAGGGGATGGCGGTCCCGGTAGGGTGCACGATCTCGGGGCGTCCGGCGAAGCGGGCGCGCAGGTCCGCCTTCCGGACCTTGCCGGATGCGGTGCGCGGCAGCTCGTCGACGATCACGACGTTCTTGGGGATCTTGTAGCGCGCGATCCGGCCCGTGAGGCGCTCCTGCACGTGCTGGGTCGTGACCTCGGCGCCGTCGCGCACGGTCAGGATCGCCCATCCGACCTCGCCCCACTTCTCGTCGGGCACGCCGATCACGGCGGCGCCGGTGACGCCGTCGATGTCGAACAGGTGGTTCTCGACCTCGGCGGGGTAGATGTTCTCACCGCCCGAGATGATCATGTCCTTCAGCCGATCGGAGATGAACAGGTAGCCGTCCTCGTCGAGGTATCCCATGTCGCCCGTGCGGAACCAGCCGTCGGGGCGGAACGACTGCGCGTTCGCCTCGGGCAGGTGCAGATACCCGGGGAACACGTTCGGGCCGAGCACCTCGATCTCGCCCACCTCGCTGGGCGGCAGCAGCGCACCGTCCTCACCGGCGATGCGCACGCTCGAGAAGAAGTGCGGCAGGCCGACGCTGCCCTGCTTCTCGCGCGTACGGCCGGCGGGCAGCGCGGTGTGGCCGGGCGACGTCTCGGTCATGCCGTACCCCTGCGTGAAGTGCAGTCCGCGCTCCTCGTACACGTCCAGGATCCGCGTGGGGACCGCCGATCCGCCGCACGTCAGCCGGCGCAGCGACGACAGGTCGGTCTTCCCCCAGTCGGGATGGTCGGCCATGAGCTGGTACGTGGTGGGAACGCCGCTGAGCATCGTGATGCCGTGCCGCTGGATCAGCGCGAGCGCACGGCCGGGTTCGAACCCCTTCTCGAGCACGATCGTGGCGCCCTTGAGCACGATCGGAAGGGCGCCCATGCCGAGCGCCGCGGCGTGGAACAGGGGCGAGATCAGCAGCGCGACCTCGTTCGAGAGCAGGTCGTAGTCGAGCACGCAGTTCAGCGCGACGAACGTGAGGTTCTCGTGCGTGAGCACCGCGCCCTTCGAGCGCCCCGTCGTCCCCGACGTGTACATGTACACCGCCGCGTCGTCGGGCGACACGTTCACGGGCGCGGGTGCGTCGGTCGCGAGCGCGGCGAGCCGGTCGAGACCGGGATCGGCCTCGTCGCCCTCACCGGTCGGGATGACGTGCGGCACGCCCGCCGCCTCGATGCCCGGGGCGACCTTCTCGTACAGCTCGGTGTCGTAGATCAGCACGCGGGCGCCGCTGTCGGTGAGCACGTGCGTCACCTCGGGCGGCGCGAGGCGCGTGTTGACCGGCACGAACACCGCGCCGATCCGCGTCGCGCCGAACAGCGTCTGCAGGAACGCCGGGCTGTTCTCCCCGATGTACGCCACGGCGTCGCCCTTGCCCACGCCCATCACCGTGAGCATGGATGCGATCCGGTCGGTGGCGTCGGCGAACTCGCGATACGTGAAGCGGGTCTCGCCGAAGACGAGTGCCGTCTTCTCCGGCGTGCGCAGGCGGCGGATGGATGGCCAGGATCCGATTCCCGGGTAGGTCATGTGGTTCCTCGTCGTTGAGGCGGACCGGAGGACGGCCGCGTGGTCAGCGGTAGAAGCGGTACAGCCCTCGGGCGACGACCGCAGGACGCTCGGATCCCTCGATCTCGAACGTCTGGTCGACGGTGAACTGCACGCCGCCGCCCTTGACCTCCTCGACCTCCGCGATCACGGCGTTCATGCGGACCCGCGAGCCGACGGGAACCGGCGAGATGAAGCGCACCTTGTCGAGGCCGTAGTTCACCTTGGTCGTCACGCCCTCGGTCTCCAGCAGCTCGCTCCAGAACCGCGTGGCGAGCGAGAGCGTCAGGAAGCCGTGCGCGATCGCGCCGCCGAAGGGCCCGTCCTTCGCGCGCTCGGGATCCGTGTGAATCCACTGGTGGTCGTCGACCGCGTCGGCGAACGTGTTCACCCGGTCCTGGGCGATCTGCGCCCACTCGGTCCAGCCGAGGTCGCGGCCGGCGAGCGAGGTGAGCTCATCGAAGGTGGCGGTGGTGGGCATGTGTTCCTCCCGGAGTGGTGTTCAGACGAATGCGGATGCGCCCGTGAGCGAGCGTCCGAC
>NZ_JAPSJA010000223.1 GCF_031178525.1 Microbacterium sp. | reverse complement strand
GCCTGAGAGACGAGACCGGCATGGGCGTGCTCTTCATCAGCCACGACCTCGGCGTGATCGGGCAGCTGTGCGAGCGCGTCGCCGTGATGTACCGGGGGAGAGTGGTCGAGTCCGGATCGGCTCGTCGTGTGCTCGACGATCCGCGGCATCCGTACACCCGGGCTCTGCTGGAGAGCATCCCGCGACCCTCGGTCCCCGTGCGCTCCCCGCTCGCCGTGATCCCGGCTCTGAATGACTTCGCCGACGCCCCCGCCGAACTCGAGGAGGTCTCATGAGCGACGACGTCCTGCGGGTCAGGAACATCACCCAGCGCTTCGGTCACGGCGACGATGCCATGGTCGCGCTCGACGACGTGAGTCTCGCCGTCCCCCGCGGCGAGACGCTCGGGCTGGTCGGCGAGTCCGGCTCCGGGAAGAGCACCCTGGCCCGTGCCATCCTGCTGATGCGAAAGCCCACCGCAGGAACGATCGAGTTCGACGGCGAGGACGTGACGGGGCTGCGCGGGCGTGCGCTGCGCACCCACCGTCGACGCATCCAGATGGTGTTCCAGGACCCGAACGACTCGCTCGACCCGCGTTTCACGGTCGCACGCTCGATCTCGGAGCCGCTCGTCGCCGCCGGCATCGGAGCAAAGGAGCGCCGCCGCCGCATCGCCGACGCGCTGGACCGCGTCGGTCTGCCGATGGACTCGGCCGAGCGGTACCCGCACGAGTTCTCCGGCGGACAGCGGCAGCGCATCGCGATCGCGCGTGCCATGGCCGCAGAGCCCGAGTTCGTGGTGCTCGACGAGCCGACATCGGCCCTCGACGTGTCGGTGCAGGCGCAGGTGCTGAACCTGCTCGTGCAGCTGCAGAAGGACACCGGCGTCACCTACCTGTTCATCACGCACAACCTCGCCGTCGTGCATCATCTCGCCCACCGGGTGGCCGTGATGCATCGCGGCAAGGTCGTCGAGGAGGGGACCGGTGAGCAGGTCATGAACGCGCCAGAGCATCCCTATACGCAGCGCCTGCTCGCGTCCATGCCCGTGCTCTACCGCACCTGATCATGAGGATTCAGCGGCTGGGCGACAACGCGCACGACTGGGAGCTGTACGACGGCGCGGGCAGGATCGGCGTCGAGTGGTACTTCAAGGAGACCTCGTCGCTGCCGATCTCCGCCATGAGGTACCGGCTCGAGCCGGGGGCGGAGGAGGGCCAGCATCATCACCTGGCCGGCGACCCCGACAGCTGCTCGACGACCGGTTCGGACGAGATGTACATCGTCACCCGCGGAGAGATCGTCGTCATCGCCGGTGCCGAGCGGCGGACCCTCCGACCAGGCGACGCCTTCTACGCCCCGGAAGGCATGAAGCACGGCGTCCGGAACGAGACGGATGCCGTCGCGGAGCTCGTGCTCGTGTTCGGCCCGCGCGGTACCCACCCGTTCCCTCAGACCGGCGTCGAGGCCTTCCCCGACGAGGGGGATCGCCCGCCTCGTCAGCGCTGACCGCCCTGGAGCCTCTCGCGGAGCTCGTCGAGGCGGACGGCGATGCCGATGCGGAACATGCGCTCGTCGTCCCGCCAGTTCGCGCCCAGCACGTGATCGAGTCGTTCGAGACGCTGCAGGATCGTGTTCGTGTGGAAGTTGAGCGCGCGTGCGGTGCGTGTGGGGCTCGCGTTGTTGCGCACGAAGGCCCGCAGCGTGCCCAGCAGGTCGGCGTTGCGCTCGACATCGTACGTGCGCACGGCGCCGATGGTGTCGCGCAGGAACGTCGAGAGCCCGTGGGCGTCCGTGTCGAGCACCGCGGAGTAGGGGAGGAAGTCCTCCACGCGGGCCGTGACGTCGGTGATCTCGAGCGCGGCGAGCAGGCGGGCCGTGCGGCGGGCCGCAAGGAAGGCCGCGGGAAGCGGGTCCTTCGCCGGGGCGGGGACGACGACGGTGACCGGACCCTGCACGGCCGACGCGACCTGGGCGCGGAGTCGGTCCGGCTCGATCCCGCCCCGCCCTCCGGCGTGCGCGGCGACGACGTACCCGCGGTACTCGCCGATCAACGCGCGATCGTCGAGCTGGCGCATCACCGCCCGCGCCGCCGGTGTCTGCTGGTCGCCGGCGACCGCCAGCAGCAGGAGCGAGTCCAGCTCGCCCAGGTCGACTCCGAGCCTGCGGGCCCGGCGGTCGACGTCTGCGCGCCGTTCGGGGACGTCGTCGAGGAGGTCGGCGATCAACTCGCTCCGCACGCGGTGGTCCGCGCCGGAGGCGGCCTCCTGCTGCAGTTCGAGCAGCGCCCCGACCTGCGCCGCGCGCTCCACCGTCCGCAGGTCGACGGCGCCGAGCTCGAAGTCGCCGTCGCCGAGCAGCAGGGCGCCGAAGTGCCGGCTCCCGGCCGTCAGCGCCGAGACCGCGCGCACACCCGGACCGGGAACGGGGACGCAGTGGCCGTGTCGGCGGCTCTCGTCGAGGGCGTCGCGCACCCGGGCGTCGAGCGTGAGCATGTCGGGCGAGAGGGGCAGGCCGGCCGCGGCGATCACGTGCTCCTGGGAGTCCAGGATCGCGACCGCTCGGCCCAGCGCGGAGGCGAGGGTCTCGGCGACCGGAGCGAAGCCGCCGCCGGCGAGAACGGCCTGGACGAGCTCCTGGTGCACGGTGTTCGCCCTGTCGCGTTCGACGAGATGCGCCGTGAGGCTCTCGAGGGTGCGCCGGCTGGCGTCTTCGGACAGCTGCAGGTCGCGCAGCGTCTGGGTGGTCTGCAGGATGACGGATGCGTGGTCGGCGACCGCGGAGAGCAGCGCGATCTCCTCGGGTGAGAAGCTTTTCTCTTCGCGGTTCGCCACGAAGAGCACTCCCAGCACGTCGTCGCTGGTGAGCATCGGGACGCCGAGCAGCGACACCAGGCCCTCGGCCGACACGGCGTCGTCGATGCCCGCGTCGTGCCGATCGGCCGCGTAGGCCGCGTAGTCCGCGACCCAGTGGGCGGTGCGCGATTCGACGACGACGCTCGCGACGCCGCGTCCCGGCGGCACACGGAGGGTCTGGAACGTGGCGCTCACCGCTCCGCTCGTCTCGCGGACGCGCAGCTCCCTGGTGTCGGGATCGAACTCCGAGAGATACGCGAGGTCGACGCCCATCATCTCCCGCGCCCGCTGCACGAGACGGGCGAGCACGGCGTCGCTGTCCCGCAGCTCGGCGAGCTCCCGAGCGCTCGAGAACAGCGCCGTGAGCTCGTGCTCCCGACGGCGCAGCCGCGACAGCTCCCGCTGCGCTCGACCGACCCGCTCGGCGAGGCTCGAGGCCTCGGATCCCTGCAGGCCGAGGCGCTGCAGGGCGTCGCTGACCCCGGTGGGGCCTACGAGCGCGGTGTCGAAGGCCGCGTCGAGCAGGGCGGCGATCGCTTCGGTGTGCTCGGGCATCACATCACTGTAGGACGGCGGGAGGCCGCCTGTCAGCGCGCCTCGTCCGGCGCCTCCACGCACCGGGCCGCGGTCCGCAGCAGGGCGGCCACGAGGTCCGGCCACAGTTCGTGCGGGATCAGGTGCGCCATGTCGGCGTGCACCTGCAGCTCCGCACCGGGGATGGCTTCGGCAATGTCGACGGCCGACGCCCAGTGCAGCACGTCGTCCCGGCGTCCGTGGAAGACGAGCGTCGGCACGCGCACCTGTCTCAGGGCTTCGAGCCGCTCGGGCGCGCGGCGCAGCGCCGACCACTGCCGCGAGAACCCCTCGGGGAAGTATCCGCGGTCGTACGCCTCCGCGGCGGCCGCGCGATGCCACTCGACCTGCGGATCGTAGCTCCCGACCCGCGCGGACTCCGCGTACGCGCCGGCGGACGCCACGGCCTCGTCGCGCGTGACCCGCACCGGCGGTGC
>NZ_JAPSJA010000042.1 GCF_031178525.1 Microbacterium sp. | reverse complement strand
GTGGCGATCGCCGCTAGCGTGAGAATCCGTTTCATGAATCGACCTCATTGCCTTCCGGTCCTGAGCGTCACACCGCGTGATCGCAACGCAAAGCTAGCGGACCGCGCGAGGGCGGATGTGCAGCGCCACCGCCGGCCGCTCCGCTGAGAGGCAGGACGGCGAGCGCGACCCGCCTCGCGCGCTCGTCCGTTCCTCGACGAACGGTAAGCCGATAGTTGGCATGATCTATTCGTGACCCCTGTCCGCATCCCGACGCCGCTGCGCGCCGTGTACGGGGTCTTCGGGGCCGCCGCGCTGGCCCTGATCGCATTCACGGTCGTGTTCTTCACACGCTGGCTCGCGTCGCTCACGCCGGTCGAGGCGTTCCTCGCGGCGTATCCGGGCGCGGCCCCCATGCCGGAGGGGCAGGGCATCGGCATCCCGCCGTGGCTGTCGTGGGCGCACTTCCTGAACGCGTTCTTCCTGCTGCTGATCATCCGATCCGGGATCCGCATCCGCGGCGAGAAGACGCCCAGTGGGCTGTGGACGTCGCGCCGGGTCAAGAAGCGCCGGATGAGCCTGACCATCTGGTTCCACATCGCGGTCGACGTGCTGTGGCTGCTCAACGGCATCGCGTTCATCGTGCTGCTGTTCGCGACGGGTCACTGGGTGCGGATCGTGCCGACCAGCTGGGACGTGTTCCCGAACGCGCTGTCCGCGCTCATCCAGTACGTGTCGCTCGACTGGCCGACGCACAGCGGCTGGACGGGCTACAACGGGCTGCAGCAGCTGTCGTACTTCGCGATCGTGTTCGTGGCGTCACCGCTGGCGATCCTGACGGGCGCGCGGCTCAGCGCGTTCTGGCCGCGGGAGACGGATCCGCCGAGCCGGGTCGCGCGCCTGAACCGGATGTTCCCCGTCGACCTGGCGAAGGCCGTCCACTTCCCGACGATGCTGTTCTTCGTCGGCTTCGTGATCGCGCACGTCGGGCTGGTGTTCGCGACCGGCGCGCTGCGCAATCTGAACGCGATGTACGGCGGGCAGGACGCCGTGAACTGGACCGGTTTCTGGATCTTCACGTTCTCGCTGATCGCGATGGCGGGCGGATGGATCGCGGCGCGCGACAGCGTGATCGCGCCGATCGCCCAGCGGTTCGGCGACGTCCGGATGCGTCCGCGCCGCTGAGCGGCGTCACTCGACGGTGAATGTCGCCGGTTCCGAGCTGACGTGCAGGCCGTCGGCGGCCATCACCTCGAGCCGGCCGGTCTCGGCGTCCGCCGGCACCGTGAACGACCCGCTCAGCGTGCCGTCCTGGGCGACCTGCGCCTCGCCCAGGTTGATCGTCTCCCCGTCCTGCACCCAGTAGAGATCGACGGTCGACACCGGATCGGGCTCGGAGCCCTGCTCTCCCGTGTCCTCGCACACGAGGTACCCCGCGCCGCTCACCGCGATCTCGACGCCGGGCGCGCCGCGGTCGGGGGAGAGGCTCAGCGTCGGCGCCGCGCATGCCTGCGCGGAGGTGACGTCCTGATCCTCCGGCGCGGACGTCTCGGCCGGCGTCGTCGCGCCCGCGCACCCGGCGAGCGCGAGCAGCAGGAAGCCCGTGAGGGCGAGGGCGGGGACTCGGCGCATCGTGGGGCTCACTTCTTGTAGAGCGAGTGAAGGCTCGCCAGGTCGCCGGCCCCGAACTGTCGTGCCGACGCGTTGCAGGCCGTGATCTGGGGGCTCATGGTGAGGTCGTTGCCGCCGCGCTCGACGGCGTGCGCGAGCCCGACCGCGTGGCCGAGTTCGTGCGTCAGGACGGAGCGGGCGTCGAACCTGCTGCCCGTGCAGCCCTTGGGGTTCGTGATCCACGCGCGGCTGGAGCTGTCGAGCCGGACGTCGGCGCGGATGATCTCGTCGTGCCCGCTGTGGGTCTTGAACACCACGCACGTGAGGCCGAGTGTCGAGCCGGTCAGGTTGCCGAAGTCGATCACGCTGTGCACATCGGGCTTCGTGCAGGTGTTGCCGCTCATATTGCTGTCGCCCGTCGTGGCGGCGCCGATCTTGCCCGGCACGGCGAGCGCACGCGTGAGCCCGCAGCTGTCGGTGCCGTTCTTGACGGTGCTCCACGACTGGGTGATGAGGTTGGTCCACGTGGTCGAGGACAGGTTGGACGGCCGCCGCTCGGACGTGTTGATCCGGTACGTGGGCGAGGCGTACCACTTCACGCCCTGCACGTGCACGGCGTTGTCCTTGCAGCGCGAGACGGCCGCCGCCCGCTGCGGGGTCGTCACCGCCGCGTGGTCGTCGACGGAGACGCTCACGACGCCGTCCGCGTCCGTGCGGACCGTGAGGTGCGCGTCCGTGCCGTCCGCCTGCACGCCGACCGCCATGACGCCGGTGCCGGGCGCCGGGATGGCGGCGGCGATGTCGTCGGCGACGACGGTCTTCGGCGCACCGCACGAGGTCAGGTCGAGGCCGTCGGCGACCTCGGCCGTGACCGTGGTGACCTTCGCGATCGCGGGCGGGCACGTGAGCCCCGCGGCGGCGGCCGGGGCTCCGGCGACCACGGGGGCGCTCGCGAGGGCGATCACGCCGAGCACGGAGAGCAGTTTCATCGACCGGAGCTCCTCGGTTCTGGGGGGCGCCACCGGCGCGGTGGCAGAGCCACTATGAGCATGCCACCTGGAGGGTCGCACAGCCTCGCCGTCCGTTTCCCACTGATCGGGACGCGGGGCGCCGCACCCCTGCCGATCGGCGGGAGAGTCCGCCCGCCCTCGTGACGGTCGCGTGCGGCATGCTGGGGAGCAACGCACGCGAGGAGGCAGGATGACCGACACCGCTGACCGGCACGGCCCGTACGAGACCATCCGGATCGAGACGCGCGGCCGCGTCGGCTGGATCACGCTCGACCGACCGGAGGCGCTCAATGCGCTGAACGGGCAGGTGATGCGGGAGCTCGCCGCGGCGGCGACCGCGTTCGACACGGACGGCGGGATCGGCGCGATCGTCGTGACCGGATCCGAGCGGGCGTTCGCCGCCGGAGCGGACATCAAGGAGATGGAGGGCCTTCACGGTCGCGACATCGCGGTCGACGGGCGCTTCGACGGCTGGCGCGTGTTCGCGGACGTCCGCACGCCCGTGATCGCCGCGGTGTCCGGCTACGCGCTGGGCGGCGGCTGCGAGCTCGCGATGATGTGCGACGTGATCCTCGCGGCCGAGACGGCGCGGTTCGGCCAGCCCGAGATCACGCTCGGCGTCATCCCCGGGATGGGCGGCACGCAGCGCCTGATCCGGGCGGTCGGCTACTTCAAGGCCGCCGAGCTCATCCTGTCGGGCCGGATGATCGACGCCGAGGAGGCCGAGCGCATCGGGCTGGTCTCACGCGTCGTGCCGTCCGCGGAGCTCCAGGGGGAGGCGGAGAAGCTCGCGGAGGCGATCGCCGCGAAGCCCCTCCCTGCGCTCTACGCCGCCAAGGCGGCGCTCGACGCCGCGCTCGAGGTGCCGCTTGCGGAGGGCCTGCGGCTCGAGAAGCACCTGTTCGCGTCGCTGTTCGACACGCACGACCAGAAGGAGGGCATGGCGGCCTTCCGAGAGAAGCGCGCCCCGGACTTCACGCACCGCTGACGGCGCGGTCCCGCGGCGCCCAGCGGCCGAGGCGGTGCGTTCGGCCGCTCGGGCGCTGTGCCCCTCACGGGGCGGACGCGGACGCGACTCCGGCCGCGAACCCCTCCGCGAACGCCTCGTCGTACCCGAGGCGGAACATGTCGCGCTCGCCCGTGCGGGGGATGGTGCGCGCGCCCGGCAGGTCCAGGTCGCCGACGAGGTCGGCACGACCGCGCACGACCGCGACGGGAAGTCCCGTGGCCTTGCCCTTGACGAGGTCGGCCGCGGCGCACAGCTCGTCGGCCACGCACGGCAGCGTGACGTGCAGGGGGCGGCCCTGTGCGTCGGTCGTGCCGCGCAGGTCCTCGAACACCCGCACCCCTCCCGCGCCGATCGCGTGGTCGATCTGACCGTCGCGCCACGCGCGGCCGAGCGTGTCCGACACGAGCACGCCCACCTCGACGCCGAAGCGTGCCCGCAGCCCCGCGGCGAGCGCGCGCGCCGACGCATCCGGATCCACCGGAAGCAGCAGCACCGTGCCCTCCGGCGTGTTCGACGCATCCACGCCGGCGGCGGCGGACACGATCCCGAGCCGGTTCTCGACGATCCGGGTGACGCCGCCGCTTTCGGTCGTTCGCGTGGCGACCACGCGAACCGTCTCGGCCGTGATCGCGTCCTCGCGGTCGTCGGCCGTCACGAACCGCCCCTCCGCCTTCGAGACGATCTTGCTCGTGACGACGAGGATGTCGCCGTCCGCGAGCGGATGATCGGATCGGTCGAGCGCGTCCGAGAGTGCGTCGACGAGATCCGTGCCCGCGGCGATCTCGGGGATCCCCGCGAGCGGCCAGATCGTCAGCACCGGGCGATCAGGGGCGGACGTAGCGGACCTCGGCGAGCGTCTCACCGAGGAACGGCTCCTCGCGGCGGCCGCCGTCGAGGTGGAAGCCGCGCTTCTCGTAGAACGTGCGCGCGCCGGGGTACTTCTCCGCGAGCCACAGGTACAGCGGCTCGCCGTCGTCGACGACCGCGTCGAACAGCGCGCGGCCGATGCCCTTGCGGTGCCACGAGTCGAGGAGGTACACGAAGTAGAACTCGCGCGGGGCCGGAGCGTCCGCCTCGCGCGCGGGACCGCTGGCCGCGAAGCCGACGATCTCCCCGTCGACGAGGGCCGCCGCATGCCGGATCTCGTCGTTCTGAGACGTGTAGTGGGTCCACAGCTCCGCCATGCGGCGAGGCGAGACCTTCTCGAGCGTGGCGCTCGAGATGAGACCGTCGTAGGTCTCGTGCCAGACCTTCGCGTGGACGCGCCCCATTGCCTCGGCGTCGACGTCGCGAATCGGTCGGATCAGCAGGTCGGTGAGCGATTCGGCTGCCATGGCCAGACTCTACGCACGGACGAGGCCGCAAAGAAATCGACGCGTCACGTTGTCGCCGCCTCACAACGAACACGGTCGGAGCGGGCGGATCGTGCCAGCATCGTCGCTCGTGAACGTGATCTGGCGAACCCTTCTCGTGATGCTCCAGGCGCGTCGGCGTCGCCGTCGGCAGGGACGCCTCGCCCCCACCGCGGTCGGGCGCATCCGGCTCACGACGCTTCCCACCGACATCGACGTCCTGCGCCACATGAACAACGGCCGCTACCTGTCGCTGTTCGACCTCGGGCGGTGGGACCTCATGGTGCGCACGGATCTCGCCGAGATCATGAGGGCGAAGGGCTGGTATCCCGTCGTCGCGAGCGAGACCGTCACGTTCCGCAAGTCGCTGAACCTCTGGCAGCGGTTCGAGCTGCAGTCGCGCTGGGTCGGTCACGACGACCGTGCGCTCTACCTCGAGCACCGCGCGGTCGTGCGCGGCGAGATCTACGCGAGCGCGATCATCCGCGGCCGCATCCTGCGCCGATCCGGCGGCACCGTGCCGATGGACGAGCTGCTCGAGGCGCTCGGCCTGGAGGACGCGCTGCCCGAGATGCCCGCGTGGACGCACGAGTGGGCGAGCAACGTCGCGCTGCCCTCCACCCGACGCCCCGCGCCGAGCGACTGGGACTGAGCCGCCGCGACGCCGAGTGACACGGCGACGCTCCCGTGGCGCCGGCTCAGCGCCGCGCCCCGGCGGGCGGGTCGCACGCCAGTGCGCGCAGGTACCGCTCGGTATAGCGGTGCTGCATGAGGCGCACGAGCGGGTAGGCGGCCCAGAAGAACCAGCTCGCGGGCCGCGAGAAGGCGCGCACGTGCACCCACACGGACCCGTCCGGGTCGCGCTCGACGAGGAAGACCTCCTCACCGCGCTCGGGATGGCCCCGCAGCGTGCCGTACGCGAACCCGCGGACGTCGGGCTCGTCGATCACGTAGACCACGCGGCACGGCACGTCGCGCGGCCAGCGCCCGATGCGCAGGATCGCCGCGTCGCCGGCGGCGAGGTCCCGATCCGCCGCGGCCACGCGGATCCCCGACCTGCGCTGGATGCCCCAGCGCAGCACCGCGTCGGCGGCCGCGTGCCAGGCCGCCGCGCCGTCGCCGATCCGTGCGCGCCGATCGATCGGCCGGTAGCCGCGCGGAGGGCGGACGAGGAGGTCGTCGCGGCGCGTGCCGCCCACCTCCGCGTACGTGAACGCGTCCCGCGAGCGCATGCGCTCATCCTGTCACTGCCGCGCAGCGGGCGCGCGCTCGGCGTCCGCCGGCCGCGCTGCCGAAGCGCGACGCCGGGACGGATATCGCGCGCGCTCGTCCGCAACCGGGATCCAGGTACTTAGGCTGATCGCATGGCCGACGATCTCGACCCGAATCCCACCGTCACCGACGCCTCCCACCACCTCGTGGCGGAGTCCGTGACCCTCGCCGAGCGCTGGGTGCGCGAGGCCGCCCCCGACCCCGAACGGTCCTCGAAGGAGAGCGCCGATCCGGCCGCCGCGCGACTGGCCGGCGTGCTGCAGGACCCGAACGGGCTGCCGTTCACACTCGGATTCGTCGACGGCGTGATGCGCCCCGAGAGCGCGACCGCGGCGGCGGGCAACCTCAGCCGCGTGGCGCCGCTCGTGCCGCAATTCCTGCCCTGGTTCCTGCGGGGCGCCGTGCGCCTGGGTGGAGCGGTCGCGCCGTTCCTGCCCGTGCCGACCGTGCCGATCGCGCGCCGCGTGCTGCGCGAGATGGTGGGTCACCTCATCGTGGACGCCCGGCCCGAGAAGCTCGGCCCCGCGCTCGCGAAGCTGCGTGAGGGCGGCGCGCGACTGAACCTCAACCTGCTCGGCGAGGCCGTGCTGGGCGAGCAGGAGGCCAAGCGCCGGCTCGCCGGCATCCACGAGCTCGTGAAGCGTCCGGACGTCGACTACGTCTCGGTCAAGGTGTCGGCGATCGCGAGCCACCTGTCGATGTGGGCGTTCGACGAGACGGTCGACCACGTCGTGGAGCGCCTGCGACCGCTGTACCTGTCGGCAGCGCTGCACGGCACGTTCCTGAACCTGGACATGGAGGAGTACCGCGACCTCGACCTCACGATCGCGGTGTTCCAGCGGCTGCTCGCCGCGCCCGAGCTCAAGAGCTACCGCGCGGGCATCGTGCTGCAGGCCTACCTGCCGGACGCGCTGCCGGCCCTCGAGCGGCTCACGGCGTGGGCGACCGAGCGTGTCGACGCGGGCGGATCGCCGATCAAGGTGCGGCTGGTGAAGGGTGCGAACCTCGCGATGGAGCGGGTCGACGCCGTGATGCACGGCTGGCCCGTCGCGACGCACGCGTCCAAGCTCGACAGCGACGCGTCGTACCTCCGGTGCCTCGACTACGCGCTGCACCCCGAGCGCGCCCGCGCGGTGAGCGTGGGTGTCGCGGGCCACAATCTCTTCGACATCGCGTACGCGTGGCTGCTCGCCGGCGAGCGCGGCGTGCGCGAGCAGATCGAGTTCGAGATGCTGCTCGGCATGGCACAGGGCCAGGTCGCGGCGGTCGCGCGCGAGGTCGGCCACGTGCTGCTGTACGTGCCCGTCGTGCGCCCCGACGAGTTCGACGTGGCGATCAGCTACCTCGTGCGCCGTCTCGAGGAGAACGCGTCGAGCGAGAACTTCCTGTCCGCCGCGTTCGGCATGGCGGAGGACGCCTCGCTGTTCGAGCGCGAGCGCGACCGCTTCGTCGCGTCGGTGGAGCGTTCCGCGGATCCGTCCCTGCCGCTCGGCCCGAACCGGCGGCAGGATCGCGGCGGGGCCCCGACACCCCAGGAGGTCGCGGACTCCGACGCCGACGGGGACCTGACGCAGATCGCCTCCGACATCGCGCGCGGATCGCACACGCCCGCGCTCGCCACGGCGGAGGACACCGTGGCGGTGGATCCGGCGGATGAGTTCCGCGCGGTGGCGGACGGCGACTTCGTCGAGACCGCCGTGTTCGCCCGGCGCGAGGTCGGCCGTGCCGAGGGCGCACCCGGCTTCCAGAACGCGCCCGACACGGATCCGGCGCTGCCCGCGAACCGGGCGTGGTCGCGCGACATCCTGGCGCGGATCCCGTCGTCCACCGCGGGAGACGCCACGATCGCTGCGGCGCGGATCGATGACGAGGCCGAGCTCGAGGCCGTGATCGCGCGCGTGCGCGCCGCGGGCGAGGAGTGGGGCCGGCGCCCCGCGGCCGAGCGCAGCGCGCTGCTGCAGCGCGCCGCCCGCGCGCTCGAGGCGCGCCGCGGCGAGCTGATCGAGGTCGCCGCCTCCGAGACCGGCAAGGTGTTCGCGGAGGCGGACATCGAGGTCAGCGAGGCCGTCGACTTCGCGAGCTACTACGCCGCGACAGCGCGCGAGCTCGACCGCGTGCCGGGAGCGGTGTTCGAGCCGTCGCGGTTGACGGTCGTGACCCCGCCGTGGAACTTCCCCGTGGCGATCCCGGCCGGCGGGGTCCTGGCGGCGCTCGCCGCGGGCTCCGGCGTCGTGTTCAAGCCCGCGCCGCAGGCCCGCCGCTGCGCGGCCGTCGTGGCCGACGCGCTGTGGGACGCCGGCATCCCGCGCGACCTGCTTGCGCTCGTGGACATCTCGGAGGGCGACCTCGGCCGCCAGCTGATCTCGCACGAGGCCGTGGACCGCGTGATCCTCACCGGCGCGTGGGAGACAGCGAAGCTGTTCCGCAGCTGGCGGCCCGATCTGCCGCTGCTGGCCGAGACCAGCGGCAAGAACGCCATGATCATCACGCCCTCGGCCGACCTCGACCTGGCGGCCGCCGACCTCGTCAAGAGCGCGTTCGGCCACGCCGGACAGAAGTGCTCGGCCGCGTCCCTCGCGATCCTCGTCGGCCCCGTCGCCCGCTCCCGTCGCTTCGCGCGTCAGCTCGTCGACGCGACGCGGTCCCTGCGCATCGGACCGCCGTCCGACCCGCTGTCCGAGATGGGACCCGTGATCGAGGTGCCCACGGGCAAGCTCGACTGGGCGCTCACGACGCTGGAGGAGGGCGAGAACTGGCTCGTGCAGCCCAAGCCGCTGCGCGACACCGGCTGGGAGCACGAGGAGGGCCGGTACTGGACCCCCGGCATCCGCACGGGTGTGAAGCCGGGCTCGCGCTTCCACCGCGAGGAGTTCTTCGGCCCGGTGCTGGGCATCATGCACGCCCCCACGCTGGAGCGCGCGATCGAGCTGCAGAACGCCGTCGACTACGGCCTGACGGCGGGCCTGTACACGCAGAGCCCGGATGAGCTGGCGCAGTGGCTGGACACGATCGAGGCGGGCAACCTGTACGTCAACCGCGGCATCACCGGCGCGATCGTGCAGCGCCAGCCCTTCGGCGGCTGGAAGCGCTCCTCGGTCGGGGCGGGAACCAAGGCCGGCGGGCCGAACTACCTGATCGGGCTCGGGTCGTGGCGACCGTCCACGGGCGGCCCTTCCGGCAAGTCCCTGCACCTGCGGGGCCTGGACACCCGCATCGTGGCCCTGATCGAGGCGGCCCAGCCGTCGCTGTCGTACGAGGAGTACGACTGGCTCCGACGCGGGGCGCTGTCGGACGCGATCGCGTGGGATCGCGAGTTCGGCAAGGTCAAGGACGTCTCCGCGCTGGGCATCGAGCGCAACCTGTTCCGCTACCGACCCGTGCCGCTCGCGGTGCGCGCCACCGCCGACGCCACATGGCAGGCCGTGCTGCGCGTCGCGATCGCGGGCATCCGCGCGGGCGGAGGGTTCACGCTGTCGGCGCCGGTCGGGCTTCCCCCGGCCGTCCGACGCGTGCTGGGCCAGCTCGACGTGCCGGTGTTCATCGAGACCGACGAGCAGTGGATCCGCCGCGTGCGCGGGGCAGCGGCGTCCGACGTCGCCGAGCCGGCCGCGGGCACCACGACGCTCACGGTCGGCCAGCTGATGTCGGACGAGCAGCAGCGTCCGCCGCGTGCGCGCCTCGTCGGCTCCCGCGACTCGGTCGCCGCGCTGCGCGCCGCGCTCGCCGCAGGCGTCGACGGCGATCCGGATCTCGCGGTGTACGCGGGTGAGGTCACGACCGCGGGCCGCATCGAGCTCCTCCCGTTCCTGCGCGAGCAGTCGATCACGATCACGGCGCACCGCTTCGGCAACCCGGATCGCTGGAGCGCAGAGATCATCTGACACGGCCTGCCGCCCCGGGCGGGACGGACCTGTCGCGAACCGGGGCGGAGGCGTACCGTGTGCGCCATGGAAGCGCTGTTCGCAACCTCGGGAGACGTGATCGTCGTCGTGTCGGGGCTCGCGCTGCTGGCCGCGCTGGGCGGCGGCGCCGTGATGTGGCGGTTGCGCGAGCGTCGTGAGGAGCGCGAGGTCGCGCGCGACGATCTGCGGCGCGCGGGGGAGCCGTCCGACCTCTCGCCCGAGGCCGCGGCGCTGCGGGCCGAGGGCAAGGCGAGCTGGATGCGCCCCACCTTCTGATCCGACGGGGCCGCGCCGCGGCCGTCGGCGGCGCGCGCGGATCCGATCCAGGATGGATGCGATCGCCCGTGCCACAATGGACGCGGCGTGCCCGTGCCGTTGGCGTCTTCTCGCTCCGCCGGGCCTCTGGACAGCGTCCGCCGCCCCTTCGCTGAGGAGCAAGATGTCCGAACGCATCGCACACCGCCGCCGCTACCTGATGTGCCGTCCCGAGCACTTCACGGTGAGCTACTCGATCAACCCGTGGATGGAGCCCGCCAACCCGACCGACACGGCGCTGGCCGTCGCCCAGTGGCAGAAGCTCTACGACACGTATCTCGAGCTGGGGCACCAGGTCGAGCTGATCGATCCGCTGCCCGGGTACCCGGACATGGTCTACACCGCCAACGGCGGCTTCGTCATCGACGGCGTCGCCTACGGTCCCGAGTTCCGATACGTCGAGCGTCAGGGCGAGGCGCCCGCCTTCATCGACTGGTTCCGCGACAACGGGTTCGACACCCGCGTTCCGGAGGAGGTCAACGAGGGCGAGGGAGACTTCCTCCTCGCGGGCGACGTCATCCTCGCCGGCACGGGCTTCCGCTCGACCGGCGACAGCCACGCCGAGGTCGCCCGCATCTTCGACCGCGAGGTCGTGAGCCTCATGCTCGTGGACCCGCGCTTCTACCACCTGGACACGGCCATCGCGATCCTGGATCCCGTCGTCGAGGACGGCGCGGAACCGGGCATCGCGTACCTGCCGCACGCGTTCGACGACGCGAGCCGGGCCGAGCTCGAGCGCCGCTTCCCGAGCGCCATCCTGGTCTCGGACGAGGATGGCGCGGTGTTCGGCCTGAACTCGGCGAGCGACGGTCGCAACGTGATCATCTCGCCCCGCGCCAAGGGATTCGAGGCGCAGCTGCGCGAGCGCGGCTACAACCCGATCACGGTCGACCTGTCCGAGCTGCTGCTCGGCGGCGGCGGCATCAAGTGCTGCACGCTCGAGCTGCGGAGCGCGGCCGGCGAGCACGGGGGTGCGCAGTGACGGCCGCACACGAGCCCCACGTCGCGCACAACTACCACCCCCTGCCCGTCACGGTCGCGACCGGCGACGGCGCGTGGGTCACGGACGCCGAGGGCAAGCGCTACCTGGACATGCTGTCGGGCTACTCCGCCCTGAACTTCGGCCACCTGAACGCCGAGCTCGTGCAGGCCGCGCAGGACCAGCTGGGTCGCCTCACGCTGACGAGCCGCGCGTTCTACAACGACAGGCTCGCCCCCTTCACGAACGCGCTCGCCGACCTGTGCGGCAAGGATCTCGTGCTGCCCATGAACACCGGCGCCGAGGCCGTGGAGACCGGCATCAAGGTCGCCCGCGCGTGGGGATACCGCGTCAAGGGCATCCCCGCGGGCAAGGCGGAGATCATCGTGGCGCGCGGCAACTTCCACGGCCGCACCACCACGATCGTGGGCTTCAGCGACGACCCCCAGGCGAACACCGACTTCGGTCCCTACGCGCCGGGCTTCATCGCGGTCCCGTACGGTGACGCGGATGCGATCGAGGCGGCGATCACGGATGAGACCGCGGCCGTGCTGCTCGAGCCGATCCAGGGCGAGGGCGGCGTCGTGCTGCCGCCCGAGGGATACCTGCGCCGCGTGCGCGAGCTCACGTCCGCCCGCAACGCTTTGTTCATCGCGGACGAGATCCAGTCGGGCCTCGGGCGCGTGGGCGAGACGTTCGCGTGCGACCGCGAGGGCGTCGTCCCCGACGTCTACCTGCTCGGCAAGGCGCTCGGCGGCGGCATCCTGCCGGTCTCGGCCGTCGTGGCCGACGAGGACGTGCTGGGCGTCATCCGCCCCGGCGAGCACGGCTCGACGTTCGGCGGCAACCCGCTCGCCGCGGCCGTCGGCCTCAAGGTCGTCGAGCTGCTGAAGTCGGGCCGCTTCCAGGAGCGCTCGCGCGAGCTCGGCGCGCACCTGCGACAGGGTCTCGAGAAGCTCGACGGCGTCGTGGCCGTGCGATCGGCCGGCCTCTGGGCGGGCGTCGACATCGACCCGTCGCGCGGCACGGGTCGCGAGGTCGCCGAGCGCCTGCTGGCGCGCGGTGTGCTCGCGAAGGACACGCACGGCCAGACGCTGCGCATCGCGCCGCCGCTCGTCATCCGCGCCACGGAGATCGACTGGGCCCTCGAGCAGCTGCAGGTCGCGCTGACCCCCGGTCGCTGAGCCCGCGGCCGGGGTCCTCCCCCGGCTCCCCCGCGGATCCAAACCACATGGTCTGAACGAGGCGACATGGTCCGGACGCGCCAGGACATGTGGTCTCGTTCAGAACACATGGTTTGGCGACCTGGGCTGGGCGGCCGGGCGGCGGGTCAGGCGGGGAACCGCTGATCCAGCCACGACAGCAGGTCCGCGCGGATCTCGGCCTGCGCGACCTCGTTGAAGATCTCGTGGCGGGCGCCGGGGTACACGCGGGTCGTGATGTCCTCGAAGCCCGAGCGCACGCGGTAGGCGGCCTCGAGCCGCCGCACCGACACGGGCCCGCCGACCGGATCGTCCTCGCCGACCAGCAGCAGGATCGGCACGTCGTGCCCGGCGATCCGCCGCAGCCCGCGTCGGGGCCGGCCGAACATGATGCCGGCCGCGTCCCGCACGCCGAACAGCCGCAGCAGCGGCGTCGTCGTGGTCAGCGGGTCGTCGAGGAAGGCGCGTCCGACCTCGAGGTCGGACGACAGCCACTCGACGCCGAGCGCGTCCGGTCCCTTCCAGCGGGCGTTGAGCGGAGCCGGATTGAGCGACCCCGGCCACCGGAGGGCGGAGCCGCTGAGGATCACGGCGTCGTACGACGCCGGGTCGCGATCGAGCAGCAGCTGCGCGAGGAACGATCCCCAGGAGTGACCGAGCAGGATCAGCGGAAGCTCCGGATTCTCGTCTCGCGCGATCCGGGTCATGCGCGCGACCGCCGCGACCGCGGCGGCATGGCCGCCCGCGCCGAGCCGCCCGAGCCGCGTGGCGTCGTCGCCGTGCTGGCGCATGCCCGTACGACCGTGTCCGCGGTGGTCGTCCGCGTAGACCGTGAACCCCGCACCGACCAACGCGTCGATCAGCGCGGCATAGCGACCCGCGTGCTCCCCGACGCCGTGCAGCAGCTGCACGACGCCTCGCGCGGGGTCGGCCGGATGGACGTCGTAGACGACCGCGACCCCATGGTCGTCGAGGAACTCGGGCATGCGCCGATCCTGCCAGAGGGCCTACGCGCTCACCGGCTCCCGCCGAGACGGGCGAGCGGGAATACTTACCAAAACTAATGAGTTACGCTAAGCAATGATGACCGACCTCTCCTCCGATGCCTCCGAGATCCGTGCCGCGGCGATGCGGCTGTCACGACGCCTGCGGCAGCAGCGAGCGGTCACCACGATGTCCGACGGGCAGTTCGCGGTGCTCGTGGTGCTGAAGCTGCACGGGCCCCACACCCTCACCGCGCTGGCAGAGCGCGAGGGCGTGACGGCGCCGTCGATGAACCGCACGGTCAACTGCCTCGAGGAGGAGGGCTACGTCACCCGGGAGCCCGACGAGGTCGACCGGCGCAAGGTCAACATCGCGATCACCGAGAAGGGCGACACGGTCGTCGTCGACACGGTGCAGCGCCGCGACGAGTGGCTCGCGCGCGTGCTCGCCGACGTCTCCGATGCGGATCGCGACACGCTGCGCGCCGCCGCGCGCATCATCCTGGAGGTGATCGAGCGATGAACGCGATGTTCCGATCCTTCGCGTCCTTCAACTTCCGCGTCTGGTTCATCGGCGCGCTCGTGTCGAACGTCGGCTCGTGGATGCAGTCGACCGCGCAGAGCTGGGTCGTGCTCACGCAGCTGACCGACAACGACGCCGGCGCCATGGGCGTCACGATGGCGCTGCAGTTCGGCCCTCCCCTGCTGCTCGTGGGCGTCTCGGGATGGGTCACCGACCGCTTCGACCGTCGGCGGATCCTGATGGTCACGCAGCTCGTCCTGCTGCTGCTGTCGCTGACGATCGGCATCCTGCTGCTGCTC
Organism: Microbacterium sp.; assembly: GCF_031178525.1. Lineage (GTDB taxonomy): Bacteria > Actinomycetota > Actinomycetes > Actinomycetales > Microbacteriaceae > Microbacterium. The sequence goes on along the minus strand of NZ_JAPSJA010000042.1, from coordinate 599 downwards.
GACGTCATGACGCTGCCGCTCATGTTCGTGTTCGCGTTCGTGATGGGCCTCGTCGTCGCGTTCGACAACCCGGCACGGCAGGCGTTCGTCACGGATCTCGTGCGCCGCGAGAACGCCTCGAACGCTGTCGCGCTCAACGCCGCGTCGTTCAACGGCGCGCGCATGATCGGCCCCGCCGTGGCGGGCCTGCTGATCGTCGCCGTCGGCACCGGCTGGGTGTTCCTGCTCAATGTGCTGACCTTCGCGGGCATGCTCGTCGCGCTGTTCGCGATCAGGACCGGCGAGCTCATCCCGCGCAAGAAGGCGGATGCCTCCGCTCGTCTCGCCGACGGCTTCCGCTACGTGGCACGGCGCCCCGACCTGATGGTGATCTTCGCCATGGTGTTCCTGCTCGGCGCGCTGGGCATGAACTTCCCGATCTTCGCGTCGACCATGGCGCTGGAGTTCGGCCAGGAGGCCGACGGGTTCGGTCTGCTGAGCTCGATCCTGGCCATCGGATCCCTCGTGGGGGCGCTGCTGGCGGCTCGTCGCGCCCGTGCGCGGCTGCGAGTCGCGATCCTCGCGACCGGCGGCTTCGGCGTCGTCTCGATCGTGTCGGC
>NZ_JAPSJA010000041.1 GCF_031178525.1 Microbacterium sp. | reverse complement strand
TGCTGAGCTCGATCCTGGCCATCGGATCCCTCGTGGGGGCGCTGCTGGCGGCTCGTCGCGCCCGTGCGCGGCTGCGAGTCGCGATCCTCGCGACCGGCGGCTTCGGCGTCGTCTCGATCGTGTCGGCTTTCATGCCGATCTACTGGCTGTACGCGCTGTGCCTGGTGTTCGTGGGCTTCACGGTCGTGACCACGCTGACGACCGCGAACGGCTACGTCCAGACGACGACGGACGCCTCGCTGCGCGGCCGCGTGCTCGCGCTGTACGTCGCGATCCTGATGGGGGGCACGCCACTCGGCGCGCCGCTGGTCGGATGGATCGCGGCCGAGTTCGGCCCGCGGGCGGCGATCCTCGTCGGCGCGGCCGGCGGACTGGCCGCGTGCGCCATCGGGCTGACCTGGGTCATCGCGTCGGGCCGCCTGCACCGCCGCCGCGACGAGGGGTTCGGCCTGACGCTCGAGGAGACCCGGCCGATCGAGGTCATCACGCGCCCGCAGCCGACGATCGCGCCCGAGGAGTTCAGCGACCAGGGTGCCCAGACGGCGGCCATCCGCCTGATCGACGAGGACGACGACCTCGACGATCGCCCCGCCCGGCGCCGGTAGCCGGCGGCGGAGCACGCCCCGCCTCTCAGACCCTCGCTGCCCAGTTCGCCAGGCGGGCGATGAGCGCGCGGTGCGAGGGGGAGTCGTACGAGCGGGCGTCGTGACCGAGCAGGTCGACCGCGATCCGGCTCGCGCCGTGGGTGCGCACCCACACCACCGGATGGGCGACGCCCGCGTGCTGATGCGTCGCGACCACCTCGCGGTCCCCGAGCGCCTGCAGGAAGGCGTAGCGCTCGTCGAAGGCCGCGAGTGGCTCCGCGCCGGCGAGGGGATGCGCGGTCCACGCGAACGATGCCTCCGAGATCGGCGGGTGCATCGAGGCGCCTGGGAGCCACACGCCGCCCACCGCCGGCGCCCACGCGGCGTGGTCGCGCAGCGAGGAGAGCGCGGCGTGCATCGCGAGCACGCCGATGCCGCGCTCCAGCGCCTCCTCGAGGCCGGCGACCGACGAGGCGGCCGCTCCCGCGGCGGGCGGATCCTCGGCCCACGGATCACCGGCGTTCACCACGAGCAGGTCGGCGCCGTCCAGCCGCTGCAGCGCGTCGTCGACGGGCGCGACCCCCACGGCGAGGCCGGCCTCCTCGAGCACGCGACGCAGCCGATCCGACGTCTCGGCGAAGGGATGCCACGGGTCGGCGTAGCGGCCGGTGCCGGTGGCGATGACGGCGAGAGGGGACATGCGCCCATCCCACCACGCGAGCAGGCAGGGTCGGGCCCACCGGGCACGGTGACGCCTGCGGGTTCGGCGAGCCGGTGCCTGGTCGGGGCCGGATCCCCGCGCCCGGGGCGCGCATAGGCTGGGTCCATGCACGGCGAATACAAGGTGCCCGGTGGCAAGCTCGTGGTCGTCGACCTCGAGGTCGTCGAGGGGAGGATCGCCGACTTCCATCTGGCGGGCGACTTCTTCCTGGAGCCGGATGACGCGCTGCTCGACATCAACGCGGCCGTGAACGGACTGCCCGACACCGCCGACGTGCCGACGATCGCGGCCGCCGTGCGCGGTGCGCTGCCGCCCGGCGCGCAGCTGCTGGGGTTCACGCCCGAGTCCGTCGGCACGGCGGTGCGGCGCGCTCTGGTGACGGCGTCGGCGTGGACGGACTTCGAGTGGGAGGTCGTCGACGACCCCGCCGTCTCGCCGCACGTCAACCTCGCGCTCGACGAGGTGCTCACCGGGCGCGTCGGCGACGGGCGCCGCAAGCCGACCCTGCGCATCTGGGAGTGGGATCAGTCGGCGGTCGTGATCGGCTCCTTCCAGTCGTATCGCAACGAGGTCGATCCGGAGGGCGCGGCCCGCCACGGCTTCGACGTCGTGCGGCGCATCTCGGGCGGCGGCGCGATGCTCATGGGCGCCGGGCAGATCATCACGTACTCGCTGTACGTGCCGGGCTCGCTCGTGGCCGGTCTGACGTTCGCCGACTCGTACGCGTTCCTCGACGACTGGGTGCTGCAGGCGCTGCGGTCGATGGGCATCGATGCGACCTACCAGCCGCTCAACGACATCGCCAGCCCGTCCGGCAAGATCGGCGGCGCGGCGCAGAAGCGCCTGGCGAACGGCGGCGTGCTGCACCACGCGACGCTCAGCTACGACATCGACGGAGAGACGCTCACCCAGGTGCTGCGCATCGGCCGCGAGAAGCTCAGCGACAAGGGCACGGCGTCGGCCGCCAAGCGCGTGGATCCGCTGCGCAGCCAGACGGGCCTGCCGCGCCGCCAGATCATCGACCGGCTGATCGCGTCGTTCCAGCAGTTCACGGGGGCCACGATGGGCGCGATCACGCCGGACGAGTACGCCGAGGCCGAGGCGCTCGTCGCGTCGAAGTTCGCCACCGAGGCGTGGCTGCACCGCGTTCCCTGACGCCGCGACCGCGCCGCGACCCATGGGCTCGAGCCGTGACCCTCGCGCAGCCGATAGCCTGACGATCGTCCGGCGGGGGCGCCGGCGACGACGCGAGGAGAGCAAGGATGCGATTCGGGATCTTCATTCCGCAGGGCTGGCGTTTCGATCTGGTCGACATCGACCCCGCGCAGCACTGGAGCACGATGCAGTCGCTGGCGATCGCGGCCGACGCCGGGCCGTGGGAGTCGCTGTGGGTGTACGACCACTTCCACACCACTCCGGTGCCGAGTGAGGAGGCGACGCACGAGGCCTGGACGCTCATGTCGGCCTTCGCCGCGTCGACGAGCCGGATCCGGCTCGGGCAGATGTGCACGTGCATGGGCTACCGCAACCCCGCGTACCTGGCGAAGGTCGCCGCGACGGTCGACCATGTCTCGGCGGGCCGGCTCGAGATGGGCATCGGCGGCGGCTGGTACGAGCACGAGTGGCGCGCGTACGGCTACGGCTTCCCGGAGATCCCGGATCGCCTGAAGATGCTCGGCGAGGGCGTCGAGATCATGAAGCAGGCCTGGGAGACCGGGTCGGCGACGCTCGACGGCGCGTACTACCAGGTGGACGGCGCGATCGTGCGTCCGCTGCCCGTGCAGGGCGGCGGCATCCCGTTCTGGATCGCCGGCGGCGGCGAGAAGGTCACGCTGAAGATCGCCGCGAAGTACGCGTCGTACACGAACTTCAACGGCGGGGTCGAGAACTTCACCCGCAAGAGCGAGATCCTGCGCGGCCACACCGACCGGCTCGGCCGCGACTTCGCCGAGATCACCCGGTCGGCGAACTTCAACACCGTGATCGGCGAGACCGAGGCGGAGGTCGCCGACCGGCTCAAGGCCATCGAGGCACGTGTGCGGCCGTACGTCGGCGACGACGCCATGGAGCGCTTCATGCACAGCTACACGGGGGGCGAGGCGCTCGTCGGCACGGTCGAGCAGGTGACCGAGCAGCTCGCGGCGATGCGCGACGCGGGGATGGGCTACGCGATCCACTACTTCCCGGAGTCCGCCTACGACCCGAGCGGCGTCGAGCTGTTCGAGCAGAAGGTCGTTCCCGCGCTGGCATGACGTCGCCGTCGTCAGGAGGCGTCGCCCGTGCGGGCGGCGCCTCCTTTTCTCGTGCGCCCGTTCCGGATGTCGCAGGCCCGTCGTAAGGTGCCGTGCATCGGGGAGGTTCTCGGGTCTTGACCCACCTGCTTGCAATTTGCAAGTATGTCCACGACGTCGACGGAGAGGTCGCCTCATGGAGCAGGACGCATCGAGCACCAGCACGACCGTCGCGCCCCCGCCGGGAGGGATGCGCACCTTCCTGCACGTGCTCGTGAACACGGCGGTCGCGAACATCACGACGAGCTTCCTGTGGTTCGGGCTGACGTTCTGGATCTACGCCGAGACGCGCAACGTGATCGCGACGGGCGTGATCGGCGGCGCCTACATGCTGTTCATCTCCGTCTTCAGCATGTTCTTCGGCACGCTCGTCGACCGCTTCCGCAAGAAGGCGGTCATGCTGTGGGCGACGGTCGTCGCGTTCTTCGTCTTCTGCCTCGACACCGCCTTCTTCTTCCTGATCGGCGAGGCGCAGATCATCGACCTGCAGCTGCCGTGGTTCTGGATCTTCGCGGTCGTGATGCTCGCGGGCGCGGTCGTCGAGCAGCTGCGCAGCATCGCGCTGTCCACGACCGTGACGCTGCTCGTGCCCGACGAGCGGCACGCGAACGCGAACGGCATGGTCGGCACGGTGCAGGGTGTGTCGATGCTCGTCACGAGCGTGCTCAGCGGCCTGGCGGTCGGTTTCCTCGGCATGGGCTGGACCCTCATCATCGGCCTCGCCGCGATGCTGATCGCCATGCTCCACCTGGCGTCGCTGCGGATCCCCGAGCGCGAGATCGTGCACGTCGAGAACCAGACGAAGTGGGTCGACATCCGCGGCGGCTGGCAGGCGGTGCTCGCGGCACCCGGGCTGCTCGCGCTCGTGCTGTTCTCGACCCTGAACAACTTCGTCGGCGGCGTCTACATGGCGCTCATGGACCCGTACGGCATCGATCTGTTCGGCGTGCAGGGCTGGGGCATCTGGTTCGCGGTCGCGTCGACCGGTTTCATCGCGGGCGGCGCGATCATCGCGGCGACCGGGCTCGGCAAGCGGCCCATGCGCACGATGCTGCTCCTGGCCGCGTTCATCGGCGGCGTGGGCGCCGTCTTCACACTGCGCGAGTGGGGGTGGCTCTACATCCTCGGCTGCTGGCTCTACATGGCGTGCATCCCCGCGATCGAGGCGGCGGAGCAGACCGTGATCCAGCGCGTCGTGCCGTACGAGAAGCAGGGACGCGTGTTCGGCTTCGCGATGACGTTCGAGGCCGCAGCGGCGCCGATCACGTCGCTGCTGATCGCGCCGATCGCGCAGGTCTGGGTGATCCCGTTCCTGCGGGAGGACGGCGAGGCGCAGTGGGCCTGGCTGCTCGGCGAGGGCGAGAACCGCGGCATCGCGCTGATCTTCCTCGTCGCCGGGGTGATCTGCGTGCTCATCGCGCTGCTGGCGTTCCTCACGCCGCAGTACCGCCGTCTGTCGACAGAGTACGCGCAGGCGGCGCCCGTCGAGGAAACGGCCGCGGACGATGCCGAGCCCTCGACGTCGACCACGCCCGTGTCCTCCAAGGCCGGTGGAGGACCGGACACCGACGGCGACCGCCCGTGATCGGGAGGGCGGTGCCGGCGGTGCGCGCCAGGTCTTCACGTGCGGGCAAGCGGACGTTCACCGGGATGGGATCGAATGCCGTCCGTGGGACGCATGCGGGCTGCCATCATCGGGGCCACGGCGGTGGGCGGGGCCGGCGTCGTGCTCGGCGGGCGTGCGCTGCTGCACAGGCAGGCCGCGATCGCCCGCACACGCATCGGCAAGCCGCACGGCGAGGAGGCGATCGACGCCGATCGCGTGTGGCGCAAGGGGTTCGACGGGCCGCCGCTCGACCTGCTCGTGCTGGGCGACTCGATCGCCGCGGGCCTCGGCGCGGAGCGCCGCAAGGACACGCTCGGTGCTCGCGTCGCGAAGGGCGTGGGCGCGCGGATCAAGCGCCCCGTCAGACTGCGCACCGCGGCGGTCGTCGGCTCCGAGTCGTCTGCCCTCCGCGCGCAGCTCGACGCACTGCCGCCCGGGTACCGGGCGGATGTGGCGGTGATCGTCGTCGGTGGCAACGACGTCACCCACCGCGTGCCGATCTCGGCGTCGGTCGCTCACCTCACCGACGCGATACGGCGCCTTCGCTCCTCCGGCACCGCGGTCGTCGTCGGCACCTGCCCGGACCTCGGCGCGCTGCGTCCCGTGCCGCAGCCGCTGCGCGCGCTCGGCTCGCGGCTCTCGCGGCGGCTTGCGAACGCGCAGGCCGTGGCAGCGTCGGCGGCGGGCGCGCGGCCGGTCTCGCTGCGCCGCGCGGTGGGAGCGGTGTTCATCTCCGATCCGCACGAGATGTTCAGCCTCGACCGCTTCCACCCCAGCGCGCTGGGCTACCGCCGCACGGCGATGGCGCTCGTGCCGGCGGTCGTCGAGGTGCTGTCGTAGGGCACCCTCCGCGGGCTCGGCGCGCGTGCGATCATCTCTCATGCCGTCCACCTCGGGGAACCTCCCGGTCGCGCCGAGCCGCGAACCGGACATCGACGACGACTTCAGTCAGGGGCTGAACCCGGAGCGGTGGGTCGCTGCCTACCTGCCGCAGTGGACCACCCCAGAGCGAGCGCGGGCGCGGTATGCGGTCGTCGATGCCGGGATCGAGCTGCGGATCGATTCGGACCAGCCCGATTGGCGCCCGGAAGATGCGCCGTTGCGCGTCTCGAACCTGCAGACCGGCGTCTACTCCGGATCCGTGGGGTCACCGCTCGGGACGCATCGCCACCGCGCGGATCTCACGGTCCGCACCGCGACGCCACAACGGCTCCTCTTCGCACCGTCACGGGGGCGGGTCGATATCACCGTCTCCGCGAGCCTCGACGCCGACTGCATGGTCGCGGCATGGCTCGTCGGAACGGAACATCGCTCCCCGACAGAGTCCGGTGAGATCTGCATCTTCGAGATCGATGCCGGCGCCATCGGGAGAACCACCGTTGCACGCACCGGACTCAAAGCCCACCACGACCCGCAACTCACCACCGACATGATCGAGGTCGCCGTCCCCCTCGACGCATCCTCACCCCATACGTGGACGGCGGTCTGGGGAGAGGGCGAGACCGTGATCGGATGCGAAGGCCGCACGCTGCGCCGCATCGCGCAAGCTCCCGACTACCCGCTGTTCCTCATGATCGACCTGTTCGAGATCGGACCGCGCGGCGGCGACTATCCCAAGACGGCCACCATCCACCGTGTCCGCGCATGGCGATGACAGGCGGAGTCGAGCGGCTCGGCGACACGCCCTCGCCCGCGCCGCCCGTTCGTCGATCAACGTGCCGGGTGAGCGCCGAGCGCGGCGCGGAGCCGGAACCGCCGCGCCGCGCTCCGGTGTGGCCCGTCAGGCCGCGGACCAGCCGCCGTCGGAGGCGAGGATCGCGCCGGTGACGTTGGTCGAGTCCTCGCTCAGCAGCCACGTGATCGATGCCGCGAGCTGGTCGGACTGCGCGACGCCGGGCAGGATCGCCATGGCGCGCTGGATGCGCTCCGCACCGAGCGGCGAGGCGAACGTGGCCTCGATGTTCGTCGCGACGCCGCCGGGGCACACGGCGTTCACGCGGATGCCCGAGCCGGTGTACATGAACGCCGCGGACTTCGTCAGCCCGACGACGGCGTGCTTCGAGGCCGTGTAGGCGGCTCCGGCGGCCGAGCCGCGCAGGCCCGCCTCGCTCGCGACGTTCACGATCTGACCGGCCGCGGCCTGCTGCATGGCGGGGATGACTGCCCGCATCAGCTTCATGGTGCCGGTGACGTTGACGTTGAACACGCGGTTCCACACGGCGTCGCTGACCTCGCCGACGGGCGTCATGTCATCCATGATCCCCGCGACGTTGGCGAGGCCGTCGATCCGGTCCCCCGCCGCCGCGACGATCTCGGCGACGCCGGCGTCATCCGTGATGTCGGCCGTGAGGACCACGATGTCGGAGTCGGCGTGCGCGCTCTTGAACTCGTCGAGGCGCTCCTGACTGATGTCGACCGCGATCACGCGGCCGCCCTCGCGTGCCACGCGTGACGCGGTGGCGCGGCCGATGCCGGAGCCGGCGCCCGTCACGATCACGGTCTTGCGGGCGAAGCGGCCAGGGGTGACCTTCTCGACGTATCCGGTCGGGGTGGGCGCGGCGACGCCCTGCTCGCCCACGGCCTCTTCCGTCTCGCCGCCGACCGCCGCGATCAGCGCATCGGCCATCTCATCCGTGAACTGACCCTGGCTCATCGACACGAGCTGAGCGAGCGTCAAGCCCTTCGCGGATTCGAGCGCGTCGACGGATCCGCCGCCCTTGGCGAGGAGTTCGGAGAAGGCGGCGTTGCCGGCCGGGTCGGCCAGCCACTCGCCGATGGTGTTGTGCTTGCTGAGTGCCATGAGGTTCCTTTCACCTGACACACGGGTAACGGACAATGCTGTCCGGTAGATACGCTACGCCGATGAGCACTTCCCGTCCACGCTCCGATCCCGACCGCGCTCCCGCGCCGAACCGCGGCCCGGCGGCGGCCGCGGGAAACCGGCGCGCACTCATCGCCGCGGCGCGCGAGATCTACGCCGAGCACGGTCCGATGGTGCCGTTCAGCGCGATCGCGAAGCGAGCCGGCGTCGGCCAGGGCACGCTGTACCGGCACTTCCCCGATCGCGTCGCGCTCGTGCTCGCCGTGTTCGACGAGAACGTGGATGCGCTCGAGGAGGCGCTGCGCGAGGGCGGCACGATCATGGCGCTGCTCGACCGCGTGATCGATCAGGCGTCGGTGTCCACCGCCTTCATCCGGCTGCTGTCGGAGCATCAGCACGACCCGCGGGCACGCGAGCTCGCGCTGCGCCTCGACCGCCTCGTCGATCTGCTGCGCGAACGCGATCAGGCCGCGGGTCGCATCGGCTCGCACGTGCAGACCATCGATGTCCAGCTCGCGATCAGCATGCTCGCGCACGAGCTCGCCTCGACCGCCGCCAGCGATCGCGCGACGGTCGCCGCGCGCGCTCGTCGTCTGTTCGAGCTCTCCTTCCGTCCGGCCTAGGTGCTGCCCGGCGGATTCGCCGCCGGTCGAGGCACGGCGATCCGGGAGCCGACGACGCCGCCGAGGTCCTTGCGCGTCTCCGACGCGGCCGTCAAGCGCTCCGACGGGATTGAACGGGCGTGCGAGAGTGGGACAAAGGACTCGAGGGGACGACCACATGTTCTTCAAGCGCCGCCGCACGCCCGTGAGGATCGAGACGCCGACGCCGACGCCGACGCCGCCGGTGCGCCGGCTGTGGACCGACAGCCTCGGGAGCGTCGCGACGCGGTCGATCCAGATCATCGCGATCGTCCTGCTCGCGGCGGGTGCGATCTGGGGCCTGCGCACGCTGACGCTCGTCGTCATCCCCGTGCTGCTGGCCCTGATCCTGGCCTGCGCGTTCGAGCCGCTGATGCGCGCCCTGAGGTCGCGCGGTGTCGGCTCGCTGCCCGCGACGCTGATCGTGCTGGCGCTGATCCTCGTCGGCCTGGGCCTCGTCGGCTGGCTCATCGTGTCTGCCGTGCGCGATCAGTGGGACGAGCTCTACCAGCAGGCGAGCGAGGGCGTCCAGCGCGTGCTCGACTGGGCCCGGACGGGGCCGTTCCACATCGACGACCAGCAGGTCCAGGAGTGGATCGCTCAGGCGACCGACTTCCTCACGAGCTCGCAGTTCGGCAGCGGAGCGCTCGCCGGCGTCGGCGCGGTGACCGACTTCGTCACGGGACTCGTGCTGATGGTCGTCGTGCTGTTCTTCTTCCTGAAGGACGGCCCGGAGCTCTGGGAGTTCCTGCGCCGCCCGTTCACGGGCGCGTGGCACGCCCGCGCGCGCCGCGCGGGACGGACGACGGTGGACACGTTCGGCGCGTACATCCGGGGCACCGCGACGGTGGCGGCCGTCGACGCGATCGGCATCGGCATCGGACTGGCGATCCTGCAGGTGCCGCTGTGGCCCGCGCTGGCCGTGCTCGTGTTCGTGCTCGCCTTCATCCCGATTGTGGGAGCGGTGCTCGCCGGCGTCCTCGCCGCACTCGTCGCCCTCGTGGCGAACGGCCTCGTCACTGCGCTGATCGTCGTCGGCATCATCGTCGTCGTGAACCAGCTCGAGGGCAACTTCCTGCAGCCCGTGCTGATGGGACGCGCGCTCAAGCTTCACAGCCTCGTCATCCTGATCGCCCTGACCATCGGCACCGTGACGGGCGGCATCGTCGGCGCGGTGCTCGCGGTGCCGCTCACCGCGGTGGCGTGGGGCATCGTTAAGGTGTGGGACGGGCCGGATCTGCCGGCCCGCTGGGCGCGCCCCAAGGATCTGGACGCGCGCGCCTGAGCCGCCGCGCCCTGCGCTCGGCGGGATGAGCGGCGGCTCGTGGTGAACGGGGGACGACGGCGCCCGAGCGCAACCCCCTTTCGCCGGCCCCGCTGGGTGGGATGGCATGGGGAACATGACAGCGTACGGGTACCACTGTTCGCACGAGCAGATCGCTCCGTCCCGGCTTGTGCGCCACGCCGTGCGCGCGCAGCAGGCCGGGTTCGACGCGGCGATGTGCTCCGACCACCTCGCGCCGTGGCTTCCCGAACAGGGGCACAGCGGCTACGCGTTCTCGTGGCTCGGCGCGGCCCTGCAGGCGACGAGCCTGCCGTTCGGCGTCGTCACGGCCCCCGGGCAGCGCACGCATCCGGTGACGACCGCGCAGGCGATCGCGACTCTGGGCGAGATGTTCCCCGGTCGCTTCTGGGCGGCGCTGGGCTCCGGCGAGGCGATGAACGAGCACGTCACGGGCGATCCGTGGCTCGACAAGGAGACCCGCGAACGGCGGTTGCGCGAGTGCGTCGACGTCATCCGCGCGCTGCTCGCGGGAGAGGAGGTCACGCATGACGGGCTGGTCCGGGTCGACCGGGCGCGCGTGTACTCGCTGCCGGCCGAGCCGCCGCCGCTCCTCGCCGCCGCGGTGTCCCTCGAGTCGGCCGCCGAGCACGCCGCGTGGGCGGACGGCCTCATCACGGTCGGCAGCGAACCCGGCGCCGCCCGCGATGTCGTGCACGCGTATCGCGACGCGGGCGGACGCGGGCCCGCGAGGCTGCAGGTGCACATCGCCTTCGCCGAGGACGAGGCCCGTGCGCTCGACATGGCCCGTCGCGACTGGCGCAATGCCACGATCGGTGCGCCGGAGTGCTGGGACATCGCGTTCCCCGACGAGTTCGCGAGCCGTTCGGACGGCGCGACCGACGACCAGCTGCGCTCCGCGATGATCGTGACGTCCGATGCGGGCGCCCTGCGCGATCGGCTCGCCGAGCTCGCGGACGCCGGCTTCGACGACCTCATGCTGCACCAGGTGGGTGCAGAGGCCGACGACCAGGAGGCGTTCATCGACCTGCTGGGCGAGCGCATCCTGCCCGAGCTGCGGGGCGCGTCGTGACGCGCTACCGGATCTCGCAGAACCAGATGCTCCAGGGCGCCCGCCGCGCGCCGATCCCGATCGACGCGGCGGACCTGTGGTGGCGCCACTCCGTCTTCTACTGCCTCGACATCGAGACGTTCCAGGACTCGGACGGCGACGGCGTCGGCGACATCCCCGGACTGATCTCGCGCCTTCCGTACCTCGCGGATCTCGGCGTGACGTGCCTGTGGCTCATGCCGTTCTTCCCGACCGCGCACCGCGACGACGGCTACGACATCACGGACTTCTTCTCGATCGATCCGCGTCTCGGCACGCTCGGGGACATGGTCGAGCTGCTCCGGGTCGCGCGCGGGATGGGCATCCGGATCATCATCGACTTCGTCATGAACCACACCTCCGACCAGCACGCCTGGTTCAAGCAGGCCCGGAGGTCGAGGGACGATCCGAAGCGCCACTGGTACGTGTGGCGCGACGAGCCGCCCGAGAACCCGGATCCGCCCGTCTTCCCCGACAAGGAGGACAGCACGTGGACGCGCGACGAGAAGACGGGTCAGTACTACCTGCACCACTTCCTGCATGATCAGCCCGACCTCAACGTCGCGCTGCCCGACGTGCGCAGGGAGATCGACAAGAACCTCGGCCTGTGGCTCGAGATCGGCGTGTCCGGCTTCCGGATCGACGCCGTGCCGTTCATGTTCAACAGCGGCCCCGGCGATGCCGGAACGGGCGGATCCAACGCCGGAGGCACGGGAGCCGACGGCACCGACACGCATGAGTACAACGGCGTGGACCACCTCGCCCGTGTGCGCGAGTTCCTCTCCCGCCGCAGTGCCGAGGCGTTCCTGCTCGGCGAGGTGAACATGCCGTACGAGCAGGGGAAGCAGTGGTTCGGCAAGGCCCGCGACGGCCTGCAGCTGCAGTTTGACTTCCCCGCGATGCAGCGGCTGTATCTCTCCCTCGCGCGCGGCGACGCGCGGGCGCTCGGCGACATGCTCGCCTCGCGGCCGGAGGTGGACTCGTCGCAGCAGTGGGCGAACTTCGTGCGCAATCACGACGAGCTCACGCTCGACCAGCTCGAGCCCAAGGAACTCGACGAGGTGTTCGAGGCGTACGCGCCGGAGGAGGGCATGCGCGTCTATGGGCGCGGGATCCGCCGCCGGCTGCCGCCGATGGTGCAGGACGAGCGCGCCGTGCGCATGGTCTACGCGCTGACCTTCGCGCTGCCGGGCACGCCGATCCTGTTCTACGGCGAGGAGATCGGCATGGGGGAGAACCTCGACGTCGGCGGCAGGCTGGCGGTGCGCACGCCCATGCAGTGGGCGAGCGAGGGCGGCTTCTCGACCGCGCGGCCGTCGCAATGGGTGCGCCAGGCACCTACGGGACCGTACGGTCCCGAGCATGTCAATGTCGACGACCAGCTCGCCGACCCGGGCTCGCTGCTGTCCCATGTGCGGCAGCTCATCGGCCTGTACCGCTCGACTCCCGAGCAGGCGTGGGCGCACCTCCAGGTGCTGCAGGGCGGGCCCGCTGAGGTGCTCGCGCACGTCTGCCGCGGCGAGGACTGGGCGATGCTCGCGCTGCACAGCTTCGCCGACAAGGGCACGTCGGTCCGGATCACGGTGGACGCGGACGACGCGATCCTCACCGACCGGATGACGGGTGCGGCGATCGACGCGACGGCTCCGCTGGCGCTCGACCTCGAGCCCTACGGCTGGCGCTGGTTCCTGCTGCACCCCGCCGATGCGGAGGTCACGGTGCGCTGAGCGCGAGCGCGCGCCTGCGGACGTGCGGAACGCCCGGCCTCCCGAGGGAGACCGGGCGTTCCTCGCGTGATCAGCGCTTGGTGATCTGGATCACCGACGGGCGCGGACCGCCCCACTTGCCGCCGCGCACCGCGCCGGGCTCGATGTAGTCGGGGAAGTAGGAGTGCTGTGCGCTCCATTCGCCGTCCTCGCCCGGGTGCTGCACCGCGACGAACACGCTGCCGTCCTCGTCGTGCACGACCGGGCCGCAGGTCTCGGCCTCGGTGGGCACCGCGAGGAACTGCTGCACGCGGCCGCGCTCGCGGCCCTCGAGCGGCACGCGGAACAGGCCGTCGTTGTAGCCGATCGTGCCGGGCTGGCCGTCGGTCGAGATCCACAGGTTGCCGTCCGAGTCGAACGTCAGGTTGTCGGGGCACGAGATGGGCGACACCCGGTCGGCCGGGTACCCCGCGAAGTACGTGTTCGGGGTCGTGGCGGGGTCGCCGCACAGCAGCAGGATGCTCCATCCGAACCGCGTCGACGAGTTGTCGCCGGCCGCCTCGGTGATCTCGATCACGTGGCCGTCGCGGTTGGAGTTGCGCGGGTTGGTCTCAGTCGCGCCCTCCTTGCCCGCCTTGCCGCGGTCGGTGTTGTTCGTGCAGGCGACGTACACGCGGCCGGTCTTGGGATTGGGCTCGACGTCCTCGCAGCGGTCCATCTTGGTCGCCCCGACCGCGTCGGCGGCGAGGCGGGTGTTCACGAGCACCTGCTCGACCGTGAAGCCGGGCACCTTGCTGCGGCCGTGGACCATCAGCGGCACCCACTCGCCCGTGCCGTCGAACCGGCCGTCCGAGGGGAGCGCGCCCGTGCCGGTGATCTCCTCGACGGGCGAGTCGCCCGAGAACTTCGCGACGTACAGCGATCCGGCGCTCAGCAGCTTCTTGTTGTGGGCACGGGCCCAGCGGCTGTTGCCGCGCTGGTAGCGCTCGGACGAGACGAACTTGTAGAGGTAGTCGAAGCGCTCGTCGTCGCCCATGTACGCCACCGCGTGGCCCGAGCGGCTGATCGTGACGTTGGCGCCCTCGTGCTTCATGCGACCGAGGGCCGTGTGCTTGACCGGCGGCTCGTGGGGGTTCTCGGGGTCGATCTCGACGATCCAGCCGAAGCGGTTCGGCTCGTTCTCGTAGCCGGGCTGCCGCGCGTCGAAGCGGGGGTCGACGGCCTCCCAGCCGTAGCTGGAGGGGTTCGCGCTGAGACCGTAGCGCTTCTGCTCGGGCGAGACGCCCGGCGCCACGAAGTAGCCGTTGAAGTTCTCCTCGCCCGACAGCACCGTGCCCCACGGGGTCGTGCCGCCGGCGCAGTTGCCGAAGGTGCCGACGGGGAACCGGCCGGCCGGGTCCTCGACCGTCTTGAGCAGGTCGGAGCCGGCCGCGGGGCCGGAGAACACCATGCGGGTGTCGGCGGTGATGCGGCGGTTGCGGCGGCCGCCGATGCGGTACTTCCACGGCTCGCCCGAGCGGCGTCGCTCGAGCTCGACCACGGCCATGCCGTGCGCGGCCTTCGACACGCGCAGCTGCTCGAGGCGCTCGCGCTCGTCGGACGCCGGCGGGAACATGATGCCCGGGTTGACGTACTCCTGGTTCGCGACCAGCAGTGCCTCGCGGCCGTTCCGCTCGACGAGGATGTCGAGGTAGTCGTTGTTGTAGCCGAACTGGCGCGCCTGCTTCTCGGCGGTCTGGTGGTGCGGGTCGAACGCGTCGCGGCGGCTGAACAGCGGGTCGCCCCAGCGGATGATCGGCGTCCAGCGGAAGCCGCGCGGCACCGTCACGGCGTCGACGTCGGCGGGCACGGGCGGGATCGGCTCGAAGCCGAACGCGCGCCCGCCGCCGCGGCCCGTGGCCACCGCGGTCGTGACCGAGGCGGCGGCCGGGTCGGCGCCCGCGATGGCGGACGTCAGGACGATCGCGCTCGCCGCGGCGGCGCCTCCGGCCAGGACGGCGCGGCGGCTGAGCGCGGCGTCGGCGATGTCACGGAAGTACGCGTTGTCCGACGTGTTCGGCACCGGGTGGAAGCACGCGTTGTCGCACTTGTACATGCAGGTGACCGGGCTGCGCTTGCCGTGCGTGCGACCCGTCATCAGGAGGTTCAGCAGAGGACGGCGACGCGTCTCGTCTTCGGGACGGATCACCGCATCGGAGTGGGGGGATGTGAGCGTCATGCGCCCCAGCGTCCTCGCCGTGATTGAACGGCAGGTGACCATTCGGGCCGCGCGGGTGGGGA
>NZ_JAPSJA010000222.1 GCF_031178525.1 Microbacterium sp. | reverse complement strand
TGCGGATTCCACATCGGCATCGCCTCGAGCGGCACGCCCATGGCCTTGGCGGTGTTGCGACCGAGGTGCTGGTCGGGAAAGAACAGCACGCGGCGACCGCGCGCGAACGCCCACTCCAGCACCGTGCGCGCGTTCGACGACGTGCACACGATGCCGCCATGCCGTCCGACGAAGCCCTTGATCGCCGCCGAGGAGTTCATGTAGGTCACGGGGATGACGGGCACGAGGCCGTCCGCGTCCGGCTCGTCCAGCGGCCCGTAGACGTCCTCGAGCTGCTCCCAGCACTCCTCGACCTGGTCGATGTCGGCCATGTCCGCCATGGAGCAGCCGGCCGCGAGGTTCGGCAGGATGACCGCCTGGTGCGGGCCGGAGAGAAGGTCGGCCGTCTCCGCCATGAAGTGCACGCCGCAGAAGACGATCGCCTCGGCATCCGGATGTGCCTGCGCCGCCTTGGCGAGCTGGAACGAGTCGCCCACGTAGTCGGCGTGGCGGACGACCTCGTCGCGCTGGTAGAAGTGGCCGAGGATCACGACCCGCTCGCCCAGCGCCGCCTTGGCCGCACGGATGCGCTCGTGCAGCTCCTCCTCGGAGGCCTCGCGGTAGGCGGAGGGCAGCGCACCCTGCACGGGGGAGCCGGTCGGGATCACGTCGCCCATCGACGCGCCGGGGCCGTAGCCGGGAGCGCTGTCGAAGGTCCAGGGGGCGGCGGCGAGGTCGGTGGAGCACGTGCTTCCCGTCCCGACGCCCGCCGCGATGGCCCGGATGCCGCGGTCGACCGACGGATCGATCTGATCGCGGCGCTGCAGGAGGAGGGGAGAGGCGGGCATGACGCACCGTCACCTTCTAGTCGTTTCGACACTTACTCTCGCGATCAGATTAAGTCACTTCGACCAGAACTGCAAAGGAGTGCGTGCGATCTCTCCGCGGCGACGAGGCATCGCCCGGGTCGCGGCGGCGCACTGCCGGCCACAGCCGCGCGCGAGGCGTCGAGCCGGGCGCTCAGGACGCGTCGGGTCGAGCTTTCAGCAGGCGTCGGGGCGGACGCTCAGGACGCGTCGGCCTCGGCGTTGTAGCGGAACAGGCGCGCGGGGCGGTGCTTGCCCGTGCGGAACGACTCGGTCGGCACCAGCGCCTCCGAGCCCTCGAGCAGGCGGCGGAAGTTCGACGGATCCAGGCGGCGCCCGAGCACCGACTCGTACACCTCGCGCAGCTCGGTGAGCGTGAAGCGGTCGGGGAGGAGCCCCGCAGCGATGCGGCTGTAGCCGACCTTGTTGCGCAGGCGCCACAGCGCGTACTCCGCGATGCGGTTGTGGTCGAAGGCGAGCGGCGGAAGGTCGTCGACGTCGAACCACTCCACGTTCTCGGGTGCGCCGGCCACCGAGCGCTGGGCGTCGACGAGATCGGAACGCAGCAGCGCCCAGTACACGACCGACACCACGCGCGTGGGGGAGCGATCGACGTCGCCGAACGTGTACAGCTGCTCGAGGTAGCTCGGGGTGAGGGCCGTCGTCTCGGCGAGCGTGCGCGCTGCCGCGTCACCGAGGCCCTCGGCGGCTCCCAGCCATCCACCCGGGATCGCCCACATGCCCCTGTGCGGCTCGCGCGTGCGCCTGACCAGCGGAAGCATCAGCCGGTCGGACTCCGGGTCGGGTCGCAGCGAGAAGATCACGGTCGAGACTGCGACGCGGATCTCGTCCGTCGGCCGCTCGCTCGTGTCGCTCATCCTTCGACCCTACTTCGCACCATGGCGCCGCACGGATCCGCGACGCGCGCCTCGGTCCGGACGGTGAACAACTTGACTCAAGTCAACGATCTGTGACATAGTTGACGCATGTCAACCGATTCTGCGCGCCCAGACAGCGATACGAAATCCACTCCCGCGATGCGTCCGTCGCAGGTGCTGCAGGCGATCTCTGGTCTGATGGCGGCGATGTTCGTCGTGCTGATCTCGTCGACGGTCGTCGCCACGCCGATGCCGCAGATCATGGCCGACCTCGGCGGCACCAACACGGAGTACACGTGGGTGCTGGTCGCCGCGTTCCTCACCATGACCGTGACGACGCCGGTGTGGGGCAAGCTCTCCGACATCTTCAACCGCAAGGCGCTGCTGCAGATCGCGCTGGCGATCTTCACGCTCGCGACCGTCGCCGCGGGCTTCGCGGGCTACATCGGCGGCGACAGCCACGACGGCGGGGCGACCTGGCTGATCGGCTGGCGCTTCGTGCAGGCCGTCGGCACCGGCGGACTGATGGCCCTCGGTCAGGTCGTCATCGCGGACATCATCTCGCCGCGCGAGCGCGGCAAGTACATGGGCATCATGGGCGCGGTCATGGCGGTCGGTCAGATCGCCGGCCCGCTCCTCGGCGGCGTGATCGCCGACACATGGGGCTGGGAGTGGTGCTTCTTCGTGTGCGTGCCGATCGCGGTCGTCGCGTTCGTCATGATGCAGGCGACCCTGCACGTCACCACGCGCCCGCGCCCCGTCCGCGTCGACTTCCTCGGCATCGGATTCGTCGTGGCCAGCATCGGCCTGTTCCTGATCTGGATCTTCTTCGGCGGCAAGCCCGCCGACGGCGGCTTCGAGTGGAACTCGGCGCTCAGCTTCCTGATCGCCGGCGCGGGCGTGTTCTTCGCCGCCGCCGCGATCGTGATCGAGTTCCGCGCGAAGGCGTCCGAGCCGGCCGCACCGGGACAGCCCCGCCCGGTGAAGATCGACCTCGTCGGCGCCGCGTTCATCGTGTCCGGGATCGCGCTGATCCTGATCTGGATCAGCCTGGGCGGCAAGCCCGACGCCGGCGGCTTCGCGTGGGATTCGCCCGCCAGCCTCACGATGGTCGGCGTGGGCGCGCTGCTCACGCTCGGCGCGATCGTGACCCAGTTCGTCGTCGCCGAGCCGATCATCCCGCTGCGCCTCTTCGCCCAGCGCACGTTCGCCCTCGCCTCGATCGCCTCCGTCTCGGTGGGCGTGACGATGTTCGGCACGTCCGTGTTCCTCGCGCAGTACCTGCAGTACGCGCGCGGCTTCACTCCCACCGACGCGGGCCTGGCCACTATCCCGATGGTGATCGGCTCGATGGCCGGCGCGATCGGCGTGGGCCAGGCGATCTCCCGCACCGGCAAGTGGAAGGTCTTCGTGATCCTCGGTGCGGCCATCCTGACCGCTGGTCTGGCCGGGATGTCGACGATCCACTACGACACGAACATCTGGGCCGTGTGGGGCTACATGTTCCTGCTGGGTCTCGGATCCGGCGTGCTGATGCAGAACCTCGTGCTCGTCACCCAGAACTCGCTGCCGCCGACGATGCTCGGCTCCGGCAGCGGGGCGATCACGTTCTTCCGCAGCCTCGGCGGCACGGTCGGCGTGACGGTGCTCGGATCCATCCTGGGCACGCAGGTGGGCGACAAGATCAAGACGGGGCTCGAGGAGCTCGTGGCGAAGATCGACCCCACGCTCGGCGTCCCGCAGCTGCTCGCGGAGAACCCCGACTGCGCGGACAGCCTCCAGCAGATGCAGTCGGGCAGCCTGCCCGATGTGGCCGCCCTGTGCGAGCCCGTCCGCACGGTCGTGGAGAGCGGCTACGGCGACTCCATCGCGCACCTGTTCCTGCTCGTCGTGCCTCTCGCGATCGTCACCCTGATCTGCACGATCTTCCTGCCGAACAAGCCGCTGTCGCGCAAGACCGCGTCCCAGCAGATCGAGGAGGAGCTGGGCGCCGAGCTTGCGGCGCTCGAGCCCGCCGAGCGGGGCGGCGAGGGTTTCCGCGAGCTGGTCGAGAGCGGCGCGATCACGCTGCCGGATGGGCAGCCGACACGCCGCAGCCGACGCCACGGCGGCGAGTGAGCACGCCGTGATCGGGGAGAATTCGGCCATGCAGGG
>NZ_JAPSJA010000040.1 GCF_031178525.1 Microbacterium sp. | reverse complement strand
GAGACGTGGAGGAATGCGTGGATGTCGCCGTCGACTGCGGCGATCCGGTCCAGGTGGGCCTGCGTGGCCTCGACGCTCGAGACCTCGCGCGATGCGAGCTTGTCGGCGAGCTCGGCGGCGCTCAGGCGCGTGATGTCGGTCACTGCTCTTCCCCCAGGATCGCGGTCACGCGGAAGCGCGAGCCGTCGGCGTCCGGCGCGTTCTGCAGGGCCTGCGCCGTCGTGAGCGTCTCGGCAACCTCATCGGGGCGGTAGACGTTCTGCATCGGGATCGGGTGGCTCGTCGCGGGGACGTCCGGGGTCGCGACCTGCGAGACCTTCGCGATGTTGTCGACGATCGCGTCGAGCTCTCCGGTCAGGCGGGTCACCTCCTCGTCCGACAGCTGGATCCGGGCGAGCACACCGAGATGGCGCACGAGATCGGGGGTGATTTCAGACACCCCCCGAGTCTAAGCCGTGCGGCTCTGGCGTCCGGAGCCGTCGGCCATAGGCTGATCGGGTGACGACCTACGATCCGCCGCGTCCCTGGATCTCCAGCTATGCCGCTGGGGTCCCCTCCGACCTCGACGAGATCACGGGATCGCTTCCCGACCTCGTCGCCGCTTCCGGCCGCGAGTTCCGCGACGCGCCGGCCCTGCAGTTCTTCGGCCGCACCACCAGCTACGCCGACCTCAATGCCGCGATCGACCGTGCGGCCGCCGGTCTCCACGCGCGTGGCGTGCGCAAGGGGGATCCGGTCGCGATCATCCTTCCGAACTGCCCGCAGCACATCATCGCGTTCTACGCGATCCTGCGCCTGGGCGCGGTGGCCGTCGAGCACAACCCCCTCTACACTCCGCGCGAGCTGCGCAAGCAGTTCGAGGACCACGGCGCCAAGCACGCGATCGTCTGGAGCAAGGTCGTGAAGACCGTGCAGGAGTTCCCCGCGGATCTCGCGGTGAAAACCCTGGTGTCGGTGGACGTCACGCGCGCCATGCCGTTCACGATGCGCGCCGCGCTGCGGCTGCCGATCCGCAAGGCCCGCGAATCGCGCGCGCAGCTCACCGAGAAGGTGCACGGCGCCGCACCGTGGGAGCAGCTGCTCGAAGCCGCCCCCCTTCCCTCGTCGCACCGCGGCCCGTCGACCGACGACCTCGCGATCATCCAGTACACGTCCGGCACGACCGGCGCCCCCAAGGGCGCGGCTCTGACGCACCGCAACCTGCTCGCGAACGCCGCACAGGCCCGAGCCTGGGTGCCGACGATCAAGCGCGGCCTCGGCACGAACGTCTACGCGGTGCTGCCGATGTTCCACGCGTACGGGCTGACGCTGTGCCTGACGTTCGCGATGTCGATGGGCGCGCGGCTCATCCTGTTCCCGAAGTTCGACCCGGACATGGTGCTCGACGTCGTCAAGAAGCAGCCCGCGACATTCCTGCCGCTCGTACCGCCCATCGCGGAGCGGCTGCTCAAGCGGGCGAAGGAGCGGGGCGTGTCCCTCGCCGGCACCGAGATCGCGATCTCGGGCGCCATGGCGCTGTCCCCCGCGCTCGTCGAGCCGTTCGAGGCCGAATCGGGTGGCTTCCTCGTCGAGGGATACGGCCTCAGCGAGTGCTCCCCCGTCCTGATGGCGAATCCCGTGGCACCGCACCGCGTCGCCGGCAGCATCGGGTTGCCGCTGCCCGGCACCGAGTGCCGCGTGGTCGATCAGGAGGACCCGACGCGCGACGTCGAACCGGGGCAGCCGGGCGAGCTGCTGGTGCGCGGACCGCAGGTGTTCGGTGGCTACTACGGCAAGCGCGAGGAGACCGAGGCGGTGTTCGTCGACGGCTGGTTCCGCACGGGCGATGTCGTGACGATCGACGAGGCGGGCTTCGTCCGGATCGTGGACCGGATCAAGGAGCTCATCATCACGGGCGGCTTCAACGTCGCACCGACCGAGGTCGAGAATGCTCTCCGGCAGCACCCGGATATCGCCGACGCGGCGGTCGTCGGGCTGCCGAGCGAGCGCAGCGGCGAGGACGTCGTCGCCGCCGTCGTGCCCGACGAGGGCGCCGAGATCGACGTGGAGGCCGTGCGCGCGCACGTCCGCGGCGTCCTGACGCCGTACAAGGTGCCGCGGCGGATCTTCATCGTCGACGAGCTGCCGAAGTCGATGATCGGCAAGGTCCTGCGCCGGCAGGTGAAGGAGCAGATCCTCGCTCGGAGCACGAGCGCGCAGTGACGGGGCGCGCCGACGTCATGGGAGGGACCCGGGCATCCTGACAGGCGCACGGGCTACCGTTACGGGGTGAGCTCTGTAGACGACGCCCAGCCCGAGACCATCGCCGAGGAGCCCGGGTTCAAGGAGCTCGGCATCACCGGCTCCGTCCTGTCCGCCATCCGCGACCTCGGCTACGAGACGCCCTCGCCCATCCAGCGCGCGACCATCCCCACGCTGCTGAGCGGACGCGACGTCGTCGGCATGGCGCAGACGGGCACCGGCAAGACGGCGGCGTTCGCGCTGCCGATCCTCGAGCGTCTCGACGTCAACCGCGTCGTGCCGCAGGCGCTCGTGCTCGCCCCCACGCGCGAGCTCGCCCTGCAGGTGGCCGAGGCCTTCGAGTCGTATGCGGCGCAGATGCCGGACGTGCGCCTGCTGCCCGTGTACGGCGGGCAGGGCTACGGCGTGCAGCTGTCGGCGCTGCGGCGCGGCGTGCACATCGTCGTCGGCACGCCGGGCCGCATCATGGATCACCTCGCGAAGGGCACGCTCGACCTGTCAGAGCTCGACTACCTCGTGCTCGACGAGGCCGACGAGATGCTGAAGATGGGCTTCGCGGAGGACGTCGAGCAGATCCTGTCGCAGACGCCCGAAGAGAAGCAGGTCGCGCTGTTCTCGGCCACCATGCCCCCGCAGATCCGGCGCATCGCGCAGCAGTACCTGCGCGATCCGGAGGAGATCTCGGTCAAGTCCAAGACCGCCACCAACGCGAACATCACGCAGCGCTACCTCGTCGTGTCGTACGCGCAGAAGGTCGATGCCCTCACGCGCATCCTCGAGGTCGAGAACTTCGACGGCATGATCGTCTTCGTCCGCACCAAGAACGAGACCGAGACGCTCGCCGAGAAGCTGCGCGCGCGCGGATACTCGGCCGCCGCGATCAACGGCGACATCCCGCAGAACCTGCGCGAGCGGACGGTGAACCAGCTCAAGGAGGCGAAGCTCGACATCCTGGTCGCCACGGACGTCGCCGCGCGCGGCCTCGACGTCGAGCGCGTCAGCCACGTCGTGAACTTCGACATCCCGACCGACACCGAGTCGTACGTGCACCGCATCGGCCGCACGGGTCGCGCAGGCCGCACGGGCGACGCGATCAGCTTCATCACGCCGCGCGAGCGCTACCTGCTCGGGCACATCGAGAAGGCGACGCGCCAGCAGCCGACCCAGATGCAGCTGCCCACGGCCGAGGACGTCAACACCACGCGCCTGGCGCGGTTCGACGACGCGATCACCGCCGCGCTCGAGGACACCGGCAGGCTCGACACCTATCGTGACGTGATCGCGCACTACGTGCGGCACCACGACGTGCCGGAGGCGGATGTCGCGGCCGCGCTCGCCATCGTGGCGCAGGGAGACAAGCCGCTCCTGCTCGAGGCCGAGGACGACCGGCTCGCGGCAGCGGTCGACGCGGCGGGCCGTCCGCCGCGCGAGCGCGCCGGCGCGGACCGCGGAACGCGCGAAGCACGCCCGGCGCGTCGCGGCCGCGGCGACTACGAGGCGTACCGGATCGAGGTGGGCCGCCGCCACCGTGTCGAGCCGCGTCAGATCGTCGGCGCCCTCGCGAACGAGGGCGGCCTGGGCCGCGACGACTTCGGAGCCATCACCATCCGCCCCGAGTTCTCGATCGTCGAGCTGCCCGCCAGCCTTGACCGCCGCGTGCTCGAGAAGCTGCGCGACACCCGGATCAGCGGCAAGCTGATCGAGATCCGTCCGGACCGCGGCGCCCCCGGTCGACGCCGCGACGGCGACCGCGGCTTCGACCGCCGCGCGAGCCGCGACGACCGCCCGGCGCGTGAGAGCCGCGCGCCGCGCGACGAGCGTTCCGCCGACGACGACCGACCGGCCCGCAAGCCGCGGCACCGCAAGGACTGAGCCGCCGCGACGGCGCCCCCGTCGGCGGCTATGGCTTCGGCGTGCCCTGGGTGACGATCGCGCCTGTCCGCGTGAACTCGTCCTCGACCTCCTCGTCCAGCCGGTAGGTCATCCGGCTGACGGCGGATGCGACGAGCAGGTTGAGGGCGAACCCCGGAACGATCTCGTAGAGTCCCGTGCCGAGCAGCGGCCAGAGGAACACCGTCGCCGCGCCGACGATCATCCCCGACAGCGCGCCGACCGCCGTGAGGCGCCGCCAGAACAGCGACAGCAGGATGATCGGACCGAACGCGGCACCGAATCCCGCCCACGCGAAGCCGACGAGGTCGAGGATCGTGCTGTCGGGGTTCAGCGCAAGCAGGATCGCGACCAGCGCGACGATCAGCACGCACGCGCGGCCGAGCAGCGCGAGCAGCCGCTGGCTCGGCTCGCGCTTCGCGACGACCTTGAAGACATCCTCGACCAGCGCGGACGAGCAGACGATGAGCTGGCTGGAGATCGTCGACATGATCGCCGCCAGCACGGCCGAGAGGACGAGGCCGGCGACGAGCGGATGCATCAGCAGCTGGGCCATCTCGAGGATGACGGTCTCGGGGTTCTCCAGCCCGTCATCGGCGAAGAAGGCGATGCCGACGAAGCCTGCGGCCACCGCGCCCATCAGCGACAGGATCATCCATCCCATGCCGATGCGTCGCGCGGTCTTGGCCTCTTCGGCGCTGCGGAGCGCCATGAAGCGGACGATGATGTGCGGCTGCCCGAAGTAGCCGAGGCCCCACGCCAGCGATGAGACGATCGCGAGGATCGTCACGCCCGTGAGGCCGTCGCCGCCGAGCAGCGACAGGTGTGCGGGATCGACGGCCGCGCCGACGTCACCCAGGCCGCCCAGCGCCAGGACGGCCATCACCGGGACGATCAGCACGGCGGCGAGGATCATGATCCCCTGCACGAAGTCGGTGAACGACGCTCCGAGGAATCCGCCGAAGAGCGTGTACGCGAGCGTCACGCCGCCGACGAGCAGCATGCCGACGAGGTAGTCGCCGCCGAACGCGCTCTCGAAGAACACCCCGCCGGCGACCATGCCGCTCGACACGTAGAGGGTGAAGAAGACGAGGATGACGATGGCCGAGACGATGCGCAGCAGGCGAGACCGGTCGCGCAGGCGGTTCTCGAAGAAGCTCGGGATCGTGATCGAGTTCCTCGCGATCTCGGTGTAGGCGCGCAGTCGCGGCGCGACGAATCTCCAGTTCAGGTAGGCGCCGATCGTGAGGCCGATCGCGATCCACGCCTCGATCAGTCCCGCGGCGTAGATCGCCCCGGGAAGCCCCATCACGAGCCAGCCGGACATGTCCGACGCCCCCGCGCTCAGGGCGGCGACGGCCGGAGGCAGGTTCCTGCCGCCGAGCATGTAGTCCTCGTGGTCCTTCGTCTTCACCGCGGCGTAGACGCCGATCGCGATCATCGCGGTGAAGTAGATCACCAGCGCGACGATGAGCCATGTGTGTGCGGACATCGGGGAGAACCTCCTGTGCCTCGGCACCCGGGGACGGATGCGCAGCCGCCTAGGCTACGAGGTTGCCCGCAATCACGCGAACTTGCGACCCCCAGCAGGGGTCGGTCCGCACTCGCGCAGCGCCGCGCGCCGCCTCACCAGCGGTCGTGCACCAGCGGGCGGATCGCCTCGTCGTACAGGTCGCGCACGGCGTCCAGGAAGTCCTGCGGCAGCGGGCCGACCTCACCGGCCGACGCGTTGGCGCGGGCCTGCTCGGGGTTGCGCGCCCCGGGGATGACCGTGGTGACGCCGGGCTGCTGCGCGACCCAGGCGAGAGCTGCGGTCGCAGGCTCGATACCCGCCTCACGCGCGAGCGTGGCGAAGCGCTGAGCGGCATCGACGCCCGTCTCGTAATCAACGCCCGAGAAGGTCTCGCCCACGTCGAACGCCTCGCCGTGGCGGTTGTACGAGCGGTGGTCGTTCTCGGCGAAGGTGGTCTCGCGCGTGTAGCGGCCGCTCAGCAGGCCGCTCGCGAGCGGCACGCGCGCGATGATGCCGACGCCTGCGTCGAGCGCGGCCGGCAGCGCCTCACCCAGCGGCTTGCGTCGGAACGCGTTCAGGATGATCTGGACGCTCGCGACGCCGGGGCGCCGGATCGCCCGCAGCGCCTCGGAGACGGTCTCGACGCTCACGCCGTAGTGGGCGATCGCACCGTTGGCGACGAGGGTGTCGAGGTCGTCGAACACGCGGTCGGCGTCGTACACATCGCTCGTGGGACAGTGCAGCTGCACGAGGTCGAGCGTGTCCACGCCGAGGTTCGAGCGGGAGCGATCGGTCCAGGCGCGGAAGTTCTCGAGTGTCGCGTGCGCGAGATCCGGCGCGTCCGCGCGGCGGATCATCTTCGTCGCGACGAACACGCCCGCGTCGCTGTTGGCGCGCAGCCACTCGCCGATGTTCTGCTCGCTGCGGCCGTCGCCGTAGACGTCGGCCGTGTCGAAGATCGTGACGCCCGAGGCGTATGCCGCGTCGAGCACCGCGAACGCGTCGCTGCGGGCGACATCGCCCCAGTCCGATCCGAGCTGCCAGGTTCCGAGGCCGATGGCCGAGACGTCGCGGCCGGTGCGGCCGAGGGTGCGCTGCTGCATGTCTCGAGCCTATTCGGCGGCGGGCGGCAGGGCGGCCGGTCCCTCGGTCACCAGGATGTGGAACTGCGCGGCGTCGATGATCCGCACACCGAGCTGCTCGGCCTTCGCGAGCTTCGATCCCGCCCCCGGACCGGCCGCGACGAAATCGGTCTTCTTCGAGACGCTCGAGGCCGCCTTGCCGCCGGCCTTGATGATGGCCTCCTGCGCGCCCTCGCGCGAGTAGCCCTCGAGCGATCCGGTCGCGACGACCGTCAGGCCCTCGAGCACTCCCCCCGTGCGGGCGGCCGCTCCCGGCCCGGGATGACCCGGAGTGTCGAAGCGCACGCCCGCCGCGCGCCAGCGGTCGATGATCTCGACGTGCCAGTCGATCTCGAACCACTCCCGCAGCGAGTCGGCGATGATCGGCCCCACGCCCTCGACGCCGGCGAGCTCGTCGCGCGACGCCTCGCGGATGGCGTCCAGCGATCCGAAGTACAGCGCGAGCGCGCGCGCCGCGACGGGGCCGACGTGCCGGATGTTCAGCGCGACGAGCAGACGCCACAGGTCTTTGGTCTTGGCCTTCTCGAGCTCTTCGAGCAGGAGGAGCGCCTGGGCGGACGGCTGCGGGCCGTCGCGCCCCTCCTTGCGCTCGGCCGCCGTCGGATTGCGGCGGAACGGCGCGCGGCGGACGTACTCGCCCGTCTTCTCGTCCACGCGCTTCTCACCGGTCTCACCGTCGCGCACGACGACCTCGATCGGCACGAGCTGTTCGATCGTGAGGTCGAACAACCCCGCCTCGGTGCGCAGCGGCGGCTCGGACGGCACATCCGGCTGCGTCAGTGCCGCCGCCGTGACCTCGCCCAACGCCTCGATGTCCAGCGCCCCGCGGGAGCCGACGTGCTCGACGCGCCCCCGCACCTGCGCGGGGCAGTCCTTCGCGTTCGGGCAGCGGAGGTCGATGTCGCCCTCCTTCATGGGCCGCAGCGGCGTGCCGCACTCGGGGCACTCCGCGGGCATCACGAACGCACGCTCGCTGCCGTCGCGCCTGTCGACCACGGGTCCGAGCACCTCGGGGATGACATCGCCCGCCTTGCGCAGGACGACCGTGTCGCCGATCAGCACGCCCTTCGCCTTGACGACGTCCTGATTGTGCAGGGTCGCCTGGCGCACGACCGAGCCGGCGACGTGCGCGGGCTCCATCACCGCGTACGGCGTGGCGCGCCCCGTCCGGCCGACCGACACGACGATGTCCAGCAGACGCGTGTGCACCTCCTCGGGCGGGTACTTGTAGGCGATGGCCCAGCGCGGGGCCCGGCTGGTGGCGCCGAGCTCGTCGTGCAGCGCGAGCTCGTCGACCTTCACGACGATGCCGTCGAGCTCGTGCTCGATCGAGTGGCGGTGCTCTCCGAAGTACTCCACGAACGCCAGCACCTCGTCGACCGAGCCGCACACCTTCGGGTGCGGGCTGATCGGCAGACCCCATTCCTTCAGCAGGGCGTACACCTCGCTCTGCGCGCCGACGGGCGGGTTCTGCCACGCTCCGATGCCGTGCACGTACAGGCGCAGAGATCCCACGCGCGCCAGCGCGGCTTCGAGCTCGAGGCCCGACTTCTTCTCGATCTGCTGCCGCAGGCCGCCGCTCGCCGCATTGCGCGGGTTCGCGAACGCCGGGAACCGCCGCGAGGCGGACAGCTGCGCCTTGTCCTCGTCGAAGGGACGTCCGCGCGAGGCGGCGCGGTCGCGCCCCTCGGCGACCGCCCGCTCGCGCAGCTCGGCCTGCAGCGCGTTGAGCCGCTCGAAGGCGGCAACGGGGATGAACACCTCGCCGCGCACCTCGACGATCTCGGGATGCCCCTCACCCGACAGCCGCTCGGGGATGTCGGCCAGCCGCAGGGCGTTCTCGGTCACGATCTCGCCGACCCCGCCATCGCCGCGCGTCGCGGCCGACGTCAGCACGCCGTTCTCGTAGCGCAGGCTGATCGCGAGGCCGTCGATCTTCAGCTCCGTGAGCCAGGCGACCTCGCGCCCGGCGGCAGCCTGCGTCTTCGTGGCCCACTCGCGCAGCTCGTCGACCGAGAACACGTTGTCGAGGCTCAGCATGCGCTCGGCGTGCTCGATCGTGGCCAGCGCCGTGCCCTCGGCCGCGCCGACCATCTGGGTGGGCGAGTCCTGCCCCTGCAGCTCGGGATGCGCGCGCTCGATCGCTTCGAGCCGGCGCATCCACGAGTCGTAGGTCGCATCATCGACCAGCGACGTGTCGCGACCGTAGTACGCGTCCTTCGCCTCGAGGATCCGGTCTGTCAGCTCCCTCGCCTCGGCACGCGCCTCGTCGAGCGAGAGAGAGGGAAGATCGTTCACGACGTCAGCCACGTCCCAAGTCTAGGGACGGGCGCCGACATCGCCCGGGGCTAGACGCCCGCCGGAATCGCGGACACGGTGCGGTCGATCGTGCACTGGCCGATCACGCGCGTGCCGTCGTAGATCACGGCCGTCTGTCCGGGAGCGACGCCGTGCAGCGGCTCCCGCGGCACGACAACGAGCTCGCCGTCGCGCACCACGGCGGTCGCGGGAACAGGATCCGCATGCGCCCGCACCTGGACATCGCACGCGAACGGCGTGTCCGCATCGAGCGGTGCCGCGCCGGCCCACGTGAAGCGCGAGCCCGCGAGCTCGCCGATCGCGAGCGCCTCCCTCGGGCCCACGACCACCGTGTTGGACACGGGCCGCACCTCCAGCACGAAGCGCGGCTTGCCGTCCGCGGCCGGCACGCCGAGCCGCAGACCCTTGCGCTGCCCCACCGTGAA
This sequence comes from Microbacterium sp., assembly GCF_031178525.1. Lineage (GTDB taxonomy): Bacteria > Actinomycetota > Actinomycetes > Actinomycetales > Microbacteriaceae > Microbacterium. The sequence continues at coordinate 5,538 of NZ_JAPSJA010000040.1, read as the reverse complement.
GGCGTGGGCGCCGTCGTGAGCCCCGACCACGGCTCCGGTCCGGTCGACGATCTCGCCCGGTGCGGTGCCGACCTTGTCGGCCAGCCAGCCCCGCGTGTCGCCGTCGGGGATGAAGCAGATGTCGTAGCTGTCGGGCTTGGACGCGACGGTCAGCCCGCGCGCCTCCGCCTCGGCGCGCACGAGCGCCTTGGACGGCGTCTCCCCCAGCGGGAAGTACGTGTGCGCGAGCTGCTCGGCCGTCAGGACGCCCAGCACGTACGACTGGTCCTTCGCCTCCTCGCTCGAGCGGTGCAGCTCGAGGCCGCGGTCCCCGTCGCGCAGGATCGCGTAGTGGCCGGTGCACACGGCGTCGAAGCCGAGCTCGAGGGCACGCTCCAGCAGTGCGGCGAACTTGATGCGCTCGTTGCAGCGCATGCACGGGTTCGGTGTGCGACCCGCCTGATACTCGGCGACGAAGTCGTCGATCACGTCGTCTCGGAAGCGCTCCGAGAAGTCCCAGACGTAGAACGGGATGCCGAGCCGGTCGGCGACGCGGCGGGCATCCATCGCGTCCTCGATCGTGCAGCAGCCGCGGCTTCCGGTGCGCAGCGTGCCGCCCGCCCGCGAGAGCGCGAGGTGCACGCCCACGACGTCGTGTCCCGCGTCGACCGCGCGCGCTGCGGCGACCGCCGAGTCCACGCCTCCGCTCATCGCCGCCAGGATCCGCATGTCCTCAGTCTACGAAGGGGAACCTGAGCAGTCGCGGATCAGCGGCGCGCGGCCGTCCGATACGCGCCGGGCAGCGCCGCGAGCAGCGCATCGACGTCGGCGTCGGTCGTCGTGCGCCCGAGCGAGATGCGCAGCACCTGGCGCGCAGCGCGCTCGTCCCAGCCCATCGCCATCACGACGTGCGACGGCTCGGGCACACCCGCCTGGCACGCGGACCCGGTCGACACCGCGATCCCCGCCCGATCGAGCAGATACAGCATCGACTCCCCCGGTGCGCCGGGAAGGTGCAGGTGGACATTTCCCGGCAGCCGATCCACCGGGTCGCCGAGCAGCACCGCTTCGGGCGCTTCCGCGCGCAGCCGTCCGATCAGACGATCGCGCAGCGCCGACAGCCGCGCCGTCTCTGCCCGGCGCTCGGCCTCGGCGAGCTCGGCCGCGACCGCGAGCGCCACGGCGCCGGGCACGTCCTGCGTCCCGGCGCGCAGCGAACGCTGCTGGCCGCCGCCGTGGAGCAGGGCTGTCAGCCCGGCCTCGCGCGACACCACGAGCGCGCCCGTCCCGACCGGAGCCCCGATCTTGTGTCCGGACACGCTCAGGGCCACCAGACCCGTGGATCCGATGGCGTCGCCCCGCCAGCGGCGAAAGGCGACGGGCGCGTGTCCGAAGGCCGCCACGGCATCCAGATGCAGCGGCACCGTGCGGTCGTGCGCCGCCGCGGCCAGTGCCGCGGCGTCGTTGACGGTGCCGGCCTCGTTGTTGGCCACGAGCGCGGTCGCGAGCGCGACATCGGGCGCCAGTGCCGCCGCGAACGCGTCGGGCAGGATGCGCGCCGCTGCGTCGAGCGATACGGGCACCACGCGCGCACGCTCGTGAGCCTGCAGCCAGGCGACGGCGTCGAGCGTGGCGTGGTGCTCGCCGTCGGGCAGGACGACGCCGTCGGTCCCCTCGCGCCGCGCCCACCAGAGGCCCTTGAGCGCCAGGTTCGCGCCCTCCGTGCCGCCCGACGTGAAGACGACCTCGATCGGCTGGCAGTCGAGCACGGCCGCGAGCCGCTCCCGCGCGTCTTCCAGGATGCGCCGCGCAGCCTGGCCCGCGCCATGGATCGACGACGCGTTGCCTACCGTCTGCGATGCCTCGAGCCAGGCCTCACGCGCCTCGTCGCGCAGCGGCGCTGTCGCGGCATGATCGAGGTAGACGGTCACCGGAACGACGCCCCGCGCTAGAACAGCAGCGACGTCAGTCGTCCGCGGGCGCGGACGACGCGCGGATCGGCGGATCCGACGAGGCCGAACAGCTCGACGAGGCGATCGCGCACGGGCGCGCGCTCGTCGGACGGCAGCGCGGCGAACAGCTCGAGCAGCCGATCGAAGGCATCGTCCACGTGCCCGCCTGCGACATCCAGGTCGGCCACGACGAGCTGCGCCTCCACGTCCGTGGGTGCGGCGGCCGCCGCCTGGCGCGCGGCATGCAGGTCGACGCCCTGCACGCGATCGAGCAGGCTGACCTGCGCGAGACCTGCCTGCGCATCCTCGTCGCGCGGGTTCTCCTTGAGCGCCTGCTGATACGCCACGATCGCCCGGGCGTAGTCGCCCGCCTCGATCGCGGCGAAGGCCTCGGCGTGCAGCGGCGGCAGCGGCGGCTCCTCGGCGTCCTCGACCGGGGCCGCTCCGTCGACGGGGACGGTGCCCGTCACGCCGTTCTGCGCCGCGACCTGCAGCAGCTGATCGAAGACCTGTCGCACCTGCTCCTCCGGCACCGCACCCGTGAACAGCGGCACGGGCTGGCCGCCCACGAGGGCGACGACCATCGGGATCGACTGCGCGCGGAACGCCTGCTGCAGCTGCGGGTTGGCGTCGACGTCGACCTTCGCCAGCACGAGGCGCCCGGCGAGCTCGTTGACGACCTTCTCGAGCACGGGGCTCAGCTGCTTGCACGGCCCGCACCACTCGGCCCACAGATCCACGACGACGGGCACGCGCCGAGAGAGCTCGAGCACCTCGCCGAACGTCGCGTCGGTCACGTCGAACACGAGCGGCAGGGCGCCCGGGGCCCCCGCCGGCGGAGCACCGGCGGGCTGACCCGGTGCCTGCGCCGGCGGAGCAGGGCGGTTCCGCAGCGCGGACAGGTCGACGGCGCCGCGCAGAGTGGCGGCGTTCAGGCCGGAGGAGGCGTCAGTCATCGGTCACCTTTCGAAGGATCCGGTAGATGCAACGAGGAGCGGGTCACTCGCCTTCCTGGAGGATCGACGCGGAGCGGATCCCCGAGGAGTAGCCCAGCAGGCGGATCTTGTCGGTCGAGCCCTGTGCCGGCACCGAGAAGAACAGCTGGTTGGTCGCGGTCTCCTGCACGCCCGTCGACGAGGTCTCCTCGCCCACGAGTGCGACCACGGCCTGGTTGTCGGGGAACTTCACGACGATGTCCTCGCCGGCGGGTCGCGTCACGATCGACGTGTCGACCGTGACGGCCACGAGGGCGCCGCTCTCGAGCGTCGCGAGCGCAGCGGGATCGGATGTGCCCGGTGCCTGGTCGAAGGTCATCTCGCCCGTCTCGGCCGCTGTCTCGTTGAACGCGGACTGCGTCTGGGCGCGCGCCTCCTCGAGCGCGACGCGGAAGGCATCGCTCTCCAGGTCGAACAGGGTCGCGTACTCGCTCGCCTCGCCGTTGGCCAGCGTGTCCGCGTACGCCTCCGCAAGCCCTGACGGCGGGATCGACAGGAACGACGAACCCGGCGGCACGAGCCGCGCGCCGAAGTACCAGGGCGCCAGATCCGGGATCTGCACGGCGGCCTCGAGGCTCGCCACCGTCGTGACCTTGTAGTTCGACCACGGATCGGCCTGCGAGATGTTCATGATCGTCGGCGGCGCCTGCTGCTCGCCCTCGGCGGCCTCGCCCTCCACGACCAGCATGGCCGAGCGCGGCCAGTCGTCCACGGCCTGCGGCAGCAGGATGCGGACGTTCTCGCCGGGGATGGGCAACGGCGTCCCGTAGTCCTCGACCTCGCCGCGGATTGCGTAGTTCACCTCGCGCATCTCCAGCGCGATGCCGTCGAGGCGCGTCGCCGCGAGTTCGGCGTCGCGCGCCTCATCGGCCTCGGCGACGGTCTCGGCGATGTCCTGGACGATGCGCGCCGCCTGGGTGTCGGTGAGCGCCGGATCGGGCTCCTCCTCCGGAGCGGCCGTCGTCGCGGTCGGTGTGGGCGTCGGCGACGCCGAGAACTGCGGCCATGCGTCGGGCGAGCAGCCGGTCAGCAGCGCGAGGCTCAGACCCATCGCCGGGACAGCGAGAAGCCCGCGGATTCCCCGGTGTCGGCCCACGCGCGCCCGGTGCGGGTCGGACGCGGCGGCGAACTCGTCGGCCGCCGGTCTCGTCTTCGCGGGCGTGTCGGGGTCATCCTGCCCCGCCTGCCCCGCGTGCGAGTCCTCGTGCGCATCCTCCGCGGCATCCGGCCCGGCCGTGATCTCCTTGCGCGGCTCGGTCGCGGTGACCGCTGCGCGCCGCCTGCGGGCGCCGATCGCGATCGGCTCGGTCGGAGGCAGGACCGTGCCCTTTCGACGCGGACCCCGCGAGCGGCGCACATGGCGCACGCCGAGGATCCAGAGGATGACGCCGAGCAGCAGCACGAGGCCGCCCAGGACGATCAGCGGCCCGGCCCACGGGGTCGCGTTGGAGATCGGCCATGTGATGGAGATCTCGGCCGGCGCGGGCTCGGCGCCATCGGAGGCGAGCAGCACGCTGACACCGTCCGCGAGCTGCAGGCGCGTCTCGAGCGACCCCTCGCCCGTGAACTCCTCGAGCCAGAGATCGGCGCCCGCGGGGTTGCGACCGGGGAACTCGGGGCCCTCCCACGTCGGCTCGGCGGCCTCGACGGACTCCGTGACGACCTCGCCCTGCTCGTCGAGCGAGACGCGCGTGAAGGGGGCGTCCGACAGCCAGGCCTCCATATCCGCGGTGCGGCCGTAGGCCACGTAGATCTCGTCGGTCCCGGAGACCTCGAGCGTCTGCGTGCCGGCGTTCGCGCGGAAGACCTCCGCATCGATCAGCGTGTACGGCTGCTCCTCGGCCGTGTCGATCTGCATGGTCGCGGTATCGGGGCCCAGGAAGACCGTGCGCTGCGCGATCCCCGCTCCGATCAGCGCGGCAGCGAGCACGAAGGCGATGACCGCCCAGACGAAACGCACGTATCCGACTCCTCACATGGCCCGCTCATCGGCAGCGCAGGCCTCGGCACTCGACTCTCCAGCCTAGCGAAACGTCCTGATAGTCGCCCAGACGCAGGTCGCGGGACGGCGGCGACCTCGGCGACCTCTATTCTGACCTCACAGACTCCGTCCTGACGGACGGACCCCGAGGAGGATGCGTGAAGATCCACAACCCGTTCCGGGTCGCACTTGTCGCGACCCTCGGCGTCGGCCTCGGGATCGTCCTGCTGCAGAGCGTTCAGACGCTCTCGACGATCCTGCTGTACGTCGGGACGGCGCTCTTCATCGCACTCGGACTCGACCCCGTCGTGTCGTGGCTCGAGCGGCACCGCCTGCCGCGCTGGGCGTCGGTGCTCATCACGCTCGTGGCCGTGCTGGGCCTGTTCACCGGCATCGTGCTGATCATCCTGCCGGTGCTGGTGGATCAGATCGGGCAGCTCGTGATCGAGGTCAGCTCGATCATCGAGCGCGGCACCTGGCAGCAGGAGACACAGGCCTGGTTGTTGCTGTACTTCCAGGAGGATGTGATCGAGCAGGTCTTCACGACCGTGCAGGACTGGCTGCTCAGCAACATCGACACCATCAGCGAAAGCCTGGTGGGCGTCACCTTCGGCGTGGTGAACGGGCTGTT
>NZ_JAPSJA010000221.1 GCF_031178525.1 Microbacterium sp. | reverse complement strand
CGGCCGAGGGAGCGCCGTCGGTCTCGGAGTCGACCGAACCGCCGAGCATCAGAGGCGCCGTGGCGCCGCCGGCGGCCAGCCCCTGGATGCCGTGACGCGGGCCGTCCGCCGCGAGCGTCGTGCCGTAGGAGTCGGGCGCGTCACCGAAGTCGAGCAGGATCGGCGAGGACGCGCAGCGCGCGCCGTCGTTCTGCGCCGACGCGGGACCCTCGGCGAACAGCGTGGCCGTCACATCCTGGATGTCGATGCGGTTGATCCGCCCGTCGGCGTTGCTGGAGGAGTACAGGAACCCGTCGGCATCGGCGTACACCGCACCCACCGCGCTGATCGGCACGTCGAGCGATCCGACATTCTCGAGCGTGTGCGTGTCGAGGTTGAAGCGGACGAGCACGCCGGTGCCTCCGGCGGCGGTACCGACGGAGTAGAGGTAGTCGCCCCCACCGGGAACGGCGGCCCAGTCGGCGATGGCCGGAACACCCGTCGGGAACGTGAGCGCACCCGAGTCGATCACCGTCCGGTACGTCGGCGAACCGGGCACCAGGTCGATCTCATACCACTCGGTGGTGTTGGCCACCCAGTAGTGCCCGTCGGCGTCGACATCGCCGACGTGGAACGTGGTCTCGATGCCGGGCACCTGGCCGAGCGACTGCACGCTGCCGTCGGGCCCGACGCGCACCATCTCGTACGGCTCTGTCGTCGTCGTGTAGCCGTAGACGTACCCGTCGAGGATGTTGAAGCCCGTCGCGTTGATGTTGCGCGGGAAGATGTTCGGCTGGGTCTCGTACTCGCCGGTCACGAGGTCGATGGTCGAGACCGAGCCGGGGATGTTCTGGTAGAGCAGACCCGGCGCGTTCGAGGTGCAGCTGAAGGCCGGCTGCTCGCGGAACTCCACCGGCGCCTCGCCCGGCTGGTTCAGGCCGACCGTGGTCACGTTGTCGGGGCCGTTCACGTACGCGGCGGCGGTCGTGGACGTGACATCGACCGTGATGGTGCAGGACGCCTGGCCGGCCGCGAGGTTGCCGTCGGCGATCGAGATGGAGGACGCCCCGGGCGCGGCCGTGGTGTCGGCGTCGCACGTGCCGCCGATGTTCGGCTGCGCCGCCACGGTGAGCCCCGTGGGCAGCGCGTCCGTGAACGACCAGCCGGCCTTGGCCGCGAGCTCGCTCGTGTTGGTGACGGTGAAGGTGAGCGTGCTCGAACCGCCCACGTATAGGCTGGTCGGGCTGAAGCTCTTGTCGAGCTGCGGCGTGACGTCCAGGACGCGGATGTTGTCGAACGCCGCGTCGTTGCCCACGCCGCTGCCGTTGGCGTTCACCATGCGGATGCCGAGCGACGCACCGTCGAACAGGACAGAGCCGTTCGAGGTGTAGGTGCCGACGCTGACATCGGCAGCTGCGACTCCGCCGACCGCCGGAGCCGGGACCGTCTCACTCGACGTGCAGGCATTCAGCTGCCCGCCGACGGGGGTGGCGGTGCCTGCTTCCGAGACGAAGGAGAACTGGTACAGGGGAGGGGAGACCTGGCAGTTCTTGGCTGCGGTGTCGACGCTGAACGTGAGGAAGCGGCCCGAGGCGCTCGCCAGCGGGATCGGATCGACGGTCGCGAACTGGACGGCGTTCGCGCCCGGGTTTCCCTCGGTGTACGCCGCGACAGCGTCGTTCGCGTTGGGGTCGGTCGCGTCGGAGTGGACGCCGAGCGCGTAGGTGAGCTGACGCAGGTTGGCGGAGCTGACCGCCGACCCGCAGTTGCCCTGGTTCGTGTACGAGATGTTGAAGTTGACGATCTGCCCGTTGCAGTTCTGCAGCCAGACGGCGTCGGCCGTGTACCTCTGCCCGTCAGCGCCCGTATACGCGGCCAGGCCGACCGGGGCGGTGCCTGAGACGTTCTCGAAGTCCTCCTCGAAGAGCACGCTCGGGTCGCTCGGCGTGCCCGGGTTGCCCGGCGCCATCCTCGGCGACACGGGCGCGGCCGCCTGCGCCTCTGTCGGGGCCATGACGACGCCCGCGATGCCGAACATGCCCGCCACGAGTGCGGCGACCGAGAGGGCCGCCGTCGCCCTTCTGACGCGAGTCCTCGAACCCCTGATCCCCCATGCGCGCATCGCGAACTCCCCCTGATTGCCTGACGCTCTCGGGCGCCGGCGGTCTCCGCTCGTAGACGAGCTGAACGTCTGCTGTGCCAGAGCGCCCCGTTCTTCCTACCCCGCCGGCCGCGCAGGCTCATATCTTTCGCCCCGTTTTTCACCCCGGCATCACCCCTCTCGCCCTCGCCCCGACCGCGACCCCGCAGGCTCGGGAAGGGAACGCTTCTTCGAACTGGCTTGACTTCGCTTCGTATTTTTGTTCGACTAGGCGCGTGAGATGGCAGGGGCAGGAGCTCGGCGTGGAGGACGTCAACGCGCTGCCCGGCATGGAGGTCCTCGACGGCTTGGTGCGCAGCGTGACGACGCCCGAGTTCGCGGGCATGACGTTCCACGAGGTCGCGGCGAAGTCGGCCCTCAACCACGTACCGCGCTCGAGCAGCATGCCCTTCGACTGGACGATCAATCCCTACCGTGGATGCACTCATGCCTGCGTCTACTGCTTCGCCCGCGGGACGCACGAGTACCTCGACCTCGACGCGGGGAAGGACTTCGACTCCCAGATCGTCGTGAAGGTGAACGTCGACGAGGTGCTGCGACGCGAGCTCGCGCGGCCGAGCTGGAATCGCGAGCACGTGGCTCTCGGCACGAACACCGACCCGTACCAGCGCGCCGAGGGGCGATACAAGCTGATGCCGGGCATCACGACCGCGCTCGCCGAGTCGGGAACCCCGTTCTCGATCCTGACCAAAGGCTCGCTGCTGCGGCGCGACCTGCCGCTGCTGACGCGGCTGCACGATCAGGTGCCGATCTCGATCGCGATGTCGATCGCGGTCTACGACGACGAGCTTCAGCAGGCGATCGAGCCCGGCACGCCGACCGCGCAGGCGCGCCTCGACACCGTGCGAGCGGCCACAGACGCGGGGTTCGCCGTCTCGGTGTTCATGATGCCGATCCTGCCCCACCTCACCGACTCCCCGGAGGCGCTGGACGCGGCGCTCACGCGGGTGAAGGCCGCCGGCGCCGCACGGGTCGTGCACGGCGCACTGCACCTGCGACCGGGGGTCAAGCCCTGGTTCATGCGATGGCTCGCGCGCGAGCATCCGGAGCTGCTGCCTGTGTACCGCGGGCTGTATCCCGGGGCGTCGGTGAACGCCCCACAGGCGTACCGCTCGATGCTGTCTCAGCGCGTGCGCCCGCTGATCCGCTCGCACCGGCTCTACGGCCGCTCGGACGAGGATCCATGGCGCCGGCCCGCGCCTCCCGGATCCGCGCAGCCGGGATCGGAGCAGCCGGGGCCTGCGCAGCCGACCCCGGCGCGGATCATCACGACGTCCCGGGGCCGCGCCTCGGCGAAGGCCCGGCCGCAGCCACCGGAACCCGCGCGCCTGTTCTGACGCGCGTGGCATCACCGGCGGAGGCGACGGATCCGGATCGGCGACAGCCGGATCGGATGAACGGTCGTCGGTCGAAGCGGATCAGCCGTAGTCGGGAGCGGCGGGCAGGCCGAAGAACTCCTCGAGCGTGTGATGACCGCCCTCGTGATAGACCTCGGCGAGTTCCGGACCGATGTATCGAAGGTGCCACGGCTCGGGCTCGTATCCGGTCGCGTGCGTGTGGCCGTGCTCGTAGCGGATGATCCAGCCGTAGCGCCAGGAGTTCTGAGCGAGCCAGTCGCCCTGGGCGGTCCCGCCCAGCTCGTAGATCGTGCCGCAGCCGGCGGCACCGCACGCGACCACGTCGGCCGCGAGCCCGAGCTGATGCTCGCTGAATCCCGGCCGCGCCGACAGCGCGTCGGCCTCCTGC
>NZ_JAPSJA010000220.1 GCF_031178525.1 Microbacterium sp. | reverse complement strand
GCCACCACGTCGAGCGCCGGAACCCGCGGCACGGCGCGCAGGAACTGGCTCACGTAGCCCATGGTCTCGCGCCGCGCGGCGAGCACCTCGCGCGGCTGCGCGGTCGCCAGGTCCAGCACGCCGCCCGCGTGCGAGAGCAGGATGCGCCCGGAGTCGGCGCCGTAGCTGCCGAACACCATCTTCATGACGGTGCTCTTGCCCGATCCCGACTCCCCGCCGAGCACGACACAGCGCCCACGCGGCACGTCGAAGGTCAGCCCGCGCAGCACGGGCAGCCGCTGGGCGTCCTGCAGATGCAGCGTGAAGGTCTTGTCGACGTCCTCGACCGAGAGGACGGGGTCCTGATCGAGAGCGTCCGGATGCATGGTGAGGGTCATGGATCAGCCTTGGAGGATCGAGGAGACGAGCAGCTGGGTGTAGGCGGCCTGCGGATCGTCGAGCACGCGATCCGTGAGCCCCGATTCGATTACCGCGCCGTCCTTCATGACGAGCGTGCGGTGCGAGATCAGACGGGCGACGGCGAGGTCGTGTGTGACGATCACGACCGACAGCCCGAGGTCGGCCACGAGCGAACGGATCAGGTCGAGCAGACGTGCCTGCACCGACACGTCGAGCCCGCTGGTCGGCTCGTCCATGAACACGAGCCGCGGGCCGAACACGAGGTTGCGGGCGATCTGCAGGCGCTGACGCATGCCGCCCGAGAACGTCGCGGGGGCGTCGTCGATCCGGCTGACGGGGATCTCCACGCGGGCCAGCCACTCCTCCGCCTGCGAGCGGATGGTGCCGAAGTGGCGCAGGCCGTTCGCCATGAGCGGCTCGCCGATGTTGCCTCCCGCGCTGACGTGCATGCGCAGGCCGTCGGCCGGGTTCTGGTGCACGAAGCCCCACTCGGTGCGCCAGAGCCGGCGCACGTCGCGCTCGGTGAGCGACGACAGGTCGGCGAGCTGTTCGCGTGTCCTGTCTTCGCTGGCGGCGGCCATCCGATATCGGATGGATCCCTCGTCGACCGACAGGCGCTGCGCGAGCATCCCGAGCAGCGTGGACTTGCCGGATCCGGACTCGCCCACCACCGCGAGCACCTCGCCGGGCCACAGGTCGAAGCTCACGTCGCGGCAGCCGAACCGGTCGCCGTAGCGGTGACCGGCGCCCGTGACGCTCAGCAGCGGGGACTCGTCGATCATCGGACCGCCTCCTTCTGTGCGGCAGCGGCCGTCCGCTCGCAGTGATCCGTGTCGGAGCAGACGTACATCACCCCACCCTTGTCGTCCATCACGACCTCGTCCAGGTAGACGCCGTCCGATCCGCAGATCTCGCACGGGGTGTCGAAGCGCTGCGGCTCGAACGGGAAGTCCTCGAACCCCAGACTCTCGACGTCGGTGTACGGCGGCACCGCGTAGATGCGCTTCTCGCGACCGGCGCCGAACAGCTGCAGCGCGGGGCTCTGGTGCATCTTCGGGTTGTCGAAGCTCGGGATCGGCGACGGCGCCATCACGTAGCGCCCGTCGACGAGCACGGGGTAGTCGTACGTGGTGGCGAAGTGGCGGTACCTGGCGATGTCCTCGTAGAGCTTGACGTACATCAGGCCGTACTCCTCGAGCGCGTGCAGGCGCCGCGTCTCGGTCTCGCGCGGCTCGAGGAACCGCAGCGGCTCGGGGATCGGCACCTGGTACACGAGGATCTGGCCCTCCACGAGGGGCGTCTCGGGGATCCGGTGGCGCGTCTGGATGACGGTCGCGAGGTCCGTGCGCGTCGTGCTGCGGGATCCTGCGACCTTCTCGAAGAACTGCCGGATCGACACCGCGTTGGTCGTGTCGTCGGCGCCCTGGTCGATCACCTTGAGCGTGTCGGACGCGCCGATCACCGCGGCGGTGACCTGCACGCCGCCCGTCCCCCAGCCGCGCGGCATCGGCACCTCGCGCGACGCGAACGGCACCTGGAAGCCGGGGATCGCGACGCCCTTGAGCAGCGCGCGGCGCACGACGCGCTTGGTCTGCTCGTCGAGGTAGCCCTCGTTGTAGACGATGCGGGGCTCAGACATGGGCGTCCTCCTCGGCTGCGGCCGCCGTGGCGCGGCGCTCCTCGAACTCCCGGTGCAGCTGCCGGATGAGCACGAGCTCGCCCTGGAAGTCGACGTAGTGCGGCAGCTTCAGGTGCTCGACGAAGCCGGTCGCCTGCACGTTGTCGGCGTGGCTGATGACGAACTCCTCGTCCTGCGCGGGAGACACGGCGCGCTCGGCGAACTCGTCGTGGCGCAGCGCGCGATCGACGAGCGACATCGACATGGCCTTGCGCTCGGCGCGGCCGAACACGAGGCCGTAGCCGCGCGTGAACTGCGGCGGACGCTCGGCGCCCCGCGCATCGCGTCCGCCGACGAACTGGTTGATCATCTGGCACTCCGTGACCTCGATGCGGCCGATGGGCACCTCGAAGCCGAGCTCGGGCGCATGGAACAGCACCTCGACCTCGCCCACGCGCACCTCGCCCGCGAACGGGTGCGTCCGGCCGAAGCCGCGCTGCGTCGAGTAGCCGAGCGAGAGCAGGAACCCCTCGTCGCCGCGGGTCAGCGCCTGCAGCCGCTCGGCGCGCGTCATCGGGAACACGGTCGGCTCGCGCGTGAGGTCGGCCGGATCCGGATCCGTCCAGTCCTCCGGCACATCGGGTTCGATCAGCGCGTCGACGCCGAGCAGGTCGGTGATGCGCGGCATCGGGGCGTCATCCTGCGCGGTTCCGTGCGCCGGGACATCCGGCGTCTCCAGCTCGTCCGCGAGCAGGCGGTGCGTGTAGTCGAACGTCGCGCCGAGCTGCTGGCCGCCGGGCAGATCCTTGAACGTCGCGGAGATGCGCCGCTCGGCCGGCAGCGCCGCGGTGTCGATCGGGGCCGTGGTGCCGAAACGCGGCAGTGTGGTGCGGTACGAGCGCAGCAGCGTGACGGCCTCGAGCACGTCGCCCTGCGCCTGCAGCAGCGCCTTGGCGGCGAGGTCGGGGTCGTACAGCGATCCCTCGGCCATGACGCGTGAGACCAGGACGCCGAGCTGCTCGCGCACCTGGGCGTAGTCGATGCGGGCGCTCTCCCCCGCGCCGCGCTTGGCCAGCAGGGCGTGCGCATTGGCGATTGCCTGCTCGCCTCCCTTGACGGCGACGTACATCAGGCGCTCCTGTTCTCGTGTCCGGCGAGCTTGGTCGTTCGCGGCAGCGCGCGCACCTCGTTCGCCCCGGCGAGGATGACGTCCACGCCGCGCGGGAACCCCGCGCGGTTCGCCTCCCACTGCGAGAGGAAGCCGCCGGGCAGCCCCGCGCCGTCCCACGTCTCGCCGCCGTTCACCCCGGGACCCGTCGCGGTGAACGCGCCGATGGGGTGTGCGCCGACCGCGTCGATCAGGAGCGTGGCGGACAGGTGCGGCTCCTCGTCGGTGCCCTGCGCGAGGTCGGCCAGCCGGGGCGCGGCGGACGGCGACGACGCGATGGCGAACAGCGCATCCTCCGGCCGCTCGACCAGGCGCGCTCCGGTGTGGAAGCGGATCCACGCGCACACGTCGGATCCGCGTCCGAGGCGCTTGTCGAGCCAGACCGGCGTCTGCTCGTCGCACAGGGCGAGGACGACCGCTCCCGCGACGCGGCCGAGCGGCGCGGGAGTCTGCAGCGGGGCGAGGCCCAGGATCGGCTGCGCCAGCGTGGGGCGCGCCATCGCCGCGAGCACCGCGCGGAACACGCGCTGCGCGTCGTGCACGGGATCGGCGAAGCCCGGCAGGTGGTTCTGCGCCGTCAGTGTGTTCACTCGTCATCCTCCTCGTCCGGGCCGGAGTTCTCCCGAGCGACGGTGAAGAAGTCGACGACCGTGCTTCGCGCCTCGGCGCGCGGGCGAGCGCGTCACGCTCGGCCTGCGCCCGCTCGAGC
>NZ_JAPSJA010000219.1 GCF_031178525.1 Microbacterium sp. | reverse complement strand
GACGCCGACGACCCGTTCGTGCGGCAGGCGCTGCAGAGCATCGCGGACGGCACCGACGCCGAAGAGCTGCGCATCGTGCTCGAGGACGAGATCGCCTCGACCGCGGCGCGCAACCGCACGGCGTCGCGCTTCTTCGCCACGCTCGGCGGCTACGCCCCTACCGTGGGCATCATCGGCACCGTCGTGTCGCTGACGCACGTGCTCGAGAAGCTCGACACCCCCGACACGCTCGGCCCGATGATCGCCAGCGCGTTCGTCGCCACGCTGTGGGGCCTGCTGTCGGCGAACTTCATGTGGCTGCCGATCGGCAACCGGCTGCAGCGTCTCGGCGAGCTGGAGCTCGAGCGCATGACGCTCGTCATGGAGGGGATGCTCGCGGTGCAGGCCGGCAGCCCGCCTCACCACGTCGGCGAACGCCTGCAGGCCCTCGTCGCCGACCGGCCCGCCAAGCGTGCGGACAAGCGCCAGAGCGCTCCGGCACCGGAGACCGCGGACGCATGAGCACGCGCCGCGCAGGGCGCCGCCGCGGCGCCGCCGATCACTCCTCCGGGGGCCATGACGGCCCGGACGAGCGGTGGATGGCGTCCTACCTCGACATGGTGACGGTGCTGATGTGCCTGTTCATCGTGCTGTTCGCGATGTCGAGCGTCGACCAGCAGAAGTTCGACGCGCTGCGCGACTCTCTCGCCACCGGCTTCGGTCAGGAGCCCAGCGAGGACATCGACTTCTCGGGGCTCGTGCTGCCGCCCGAGCTGCGCGCGGAGGATGTCGGTCACGCGGCGAACGTCGACGCGGATCTGCTGGCCGCCCGGGCCGAGCTCGACGATCTCGAGGACCTGCGCGCGCGGCTCGAGGGCGCGCTCGATGCCAAGGGGCTCAACGGCACGGCGGAGTTCACGATCGACGACCGCGGTCTCACGGTCGGACTCATCGGCGCGGAGACGTTCTTCGCCACCAACAGCACCGATCTCAGCGCGAAGGCCGTCGCGGTGCTCGACGCGCTGGGACCGGTGCTCCAGGAGGTCCCGAACGACATCTCGGTCGAGGGGCACGCCGACCGCCGTGACCCGGCCGCACCGTTCCCCACCAACTGGGAGCTGTCGTCCGGCCGCGCGACGCAGGTCCTCCGTCACCTCGTCGAGGTCAATCGCCTGCGCGGCGACCACGTGCAGGCCGTGGGCTTCGGCTCGACCCGCCCGATCGCCGACGGCGAGGACGACGAGGCCCTCGCCCGCAACCGCCGCGTCGACATCGTCGTGCTCTCCGACGCCGAGGAGGAGGTGCGCGCCCTCATCCCCGAGCTGATGACCGACGACACGCACTCCTGACCGGCCCCTTTCCCGGTCGCCTTACGCGCGCCCTCCCCCGCCCGATAGTCGGGTTCGTGGTGATCGAGGAGCGCGCGGACCGCGCCGTGGCGACGCGGGACGCACCCGTCGTCGAGGTGTACGACTTCGGTCGCGCCGCCACGCTGGCCCGCGAGCACGCGCGAACGCTCGAGCTGTCCTTCGAGACGTTCGCGCGGCAGTGGGCGACCCAGCTGACCGACAAGATCCGCGTTCGCGCGCACGTCGGCCTCGAGCAGGTGTCGATGCTGACCTACGCGGAGTACGCCGACTCGCTGCCGCCCACCACCGCGATCGTCGTGTGCGCACCGGCGGGAGCGGACACGAGCGACGCGAGCAGCATCGTGCAGTTCCCGCTGTCGGCCGCGCTGTCGTGGATCGTGCAGCTCGTCGGCGGACGACCGGTCGACATCACCGAGGAGCGCGCCCTCACGCCCATCGAGCAGGCGCTGATCCGGTATCTCATGACGGATGCGCTGGAGAACCTCGGCCACGCCCTGGGCGGCCTCCTGCCCCGCGGCCTCACGGTCTCCGGGATCCAGTACAGCCCGGCCTTCGCGCAGCTCGCCTCGGCGGGCGATCTCGTGATCGTCGCACGCTTCTCGATGCGGTTCGGCGAGCGCGTGGTGCCGGCGAGCGTGATGCTGCGCGCCGCGCCGGTGCTCGAGCGGCTCACGAGCGCGACGCCGACCGCACCGGTCGACAACGCCCCGGCGCTCATCCGCCGTCGGATCGAGGAGACGCCGGTCGAGCTGTCCCTCCGTCTCGCGCCGCGCGCCGTGCGGCCCAGCGACGTCCTCGGCCTGTCGGTCGGCGACGTCCTGCGCTTCCCGCACGCACACGACCGTCCCCTCGACCTCGTCAGCGGCGACGTCCCGGTCGCGACCGCCGCCGTCGGCACGAGCGGTGCGCGCCTCGCCTGCGTGATCACGTCCATCAGCGCGTCCGGCTCGGCAGAAGCCGACGCCGCGGATCCCATCCCCGAGGAGCTCAGGTGACCCCCACCGCACACGAGTCCGCCGTCGCCGCCGCGTTCGCGTCGCGGATGCCCACGGCCGCCGAGATCAGCGCACGCGCCTCGCACGCCTCCGGGGACACGGGCGACGCCGTGATCGCCTCGTACGTCGGCGAGACGAGCGCCGAGCTGGCGGCGCTGATCCTGGACCCCACGTCCCTCGCGGACGGCGTGCCGGACGCATCACTCGTGGACCGCCTGCACGACGCGATCGACGCGGCCGCCGCCACGCTGGGACCCGGCGTGCTCGGCGACGTGAGCATCGGCGACGCATCCGCGCTGTTCTCCCACCCTCAGGCGCAGATCTTCGACCTGCAGGACGAGACGGGCCGCACGGTGGGACGCCTCGCCGTGCGGGTGACCCGCACGGCGGACGCGGGGCAGCTGTCCTCCCGTCGCCTGCAGCGGATCGCCGGGGTCGAGATGGACCTGACGGTCGAGATCGGACGCACCCGCATGGCGGTGCGCGACGTGCTCGATCTCACACCCGGCCGGATCGTGGAACTCGACCGGTCGGCCGGCGCACCCGCCGACATCAAGCTCAACGGGCGTCTCATCGCGCACGGCGAGATCGTCGTCGTCGACCAGGACTACGCGGTGCGGATCACGCGCATCCTCGAGAACGCCGAGGTCTGAGCTGGACGATCTGCTGCTCGCCCTGCGCGTCGCGGTCTCGCTCGCGGCGGTGCTCGGCGTGCTCTGGTACCTGCAGCGCCGGCTGACGCGCGGCGGTGTCGCGCGACGCCGCCGGGACGAGGGCATCACCGTGATCTCCCGGCAGGCCCTCGGCGGCAAGGCGCAGCTGGTCGTCGTGGAGGTCGAGGGCACGCGCTACGTGCTCGGCGTCAGCGAGCAGGGCGTCTCGGTGGTCGACCGCGTCCGGTCGCCGCACCGCATCGAGGCGGGCACGCCGCGTGCCGCGGGCAGCGATGTCGTCGGCGGCTTCGAGCGGCTGCTCGCGGCCGCGGCCGACGACGCGGCGTCGTCCGCTTCCGCCCGCGCTGAGGGCGCCCCGGTGCCGGCCGCTCCGCTGCGGCGGGATCGCCGCACGGTGGCCCCGCAGACGGACCCGCTGCACGGCTCGATCCTGTCGCCCGACACCTGGCGTCAGACCGCCCGCGCACTCCGCCGCGTCCGGTGAGAGGACGCGCGCGATGAGGGAACGCCCGCGCCTCGCGCCGCCGCGCGCGGTCCGCGCGCGCGGCCCGCGCGAGGGCGGCGCGCAGGACGTCGCGACCCGCGCCGCGGTGGTCCTCGCCCTGGCGGCGCTGGTGGGCGTGACGCTGATGCTGCTGTCGCCCGCGCTGGCGCACGCGGCCCCCGTGCCGCCCACCGACCCCGTCGCCCCCACGCCCGTCCCGACGCCCACGCAGAGCGAGGGCGTGACGGTCGAGATCAACGGCGTCAACGGGTCGCCGTCGGCGTCGGTCCTGACGCTGCTGGGCATCACGCTGCTGTCGGTCGCCCCCGCGGTGCTGCTCATGATGTCGTCGTTCACGAAGATCTTCGTGGTGCTCGCGATGACCCGCAACGCGCTCTCGCT
>NZ_JAPSJA010000039.1 GCF_031178525.1 Microbacterium sp. | reverse complement strand
CAGCGCATGGAGCACGACCGCCAAGGGCAAGTTCCACATCGCGCGCAGCGGCGGTCAGCTGACCATCTCCTGCGGATGGCGATGAAGGGCGCGCTCCTCGCGCTGGCCTCGGCGGTGCTGCTGACAGCTCCCGTGGTGGCGCTGGAGGCGGAGTCGCCCGATCCGGGCCTGCAGTTCTCGACCGACGGCTCGAGCTGGTCGCCGGTGGCACCGACCGCGGTCTTCGCGGAGGGCATCCACCTCGTCCCGGGCGAATCGACCGAGACGACCGTTCGCGTGCGCAACGTGCGGGCGGACGCCGGCGTGCTCGTCGTCGTGGTCGAGAACATCCGCGCCCAGAGCGAGGCGGGCGAGCGCGGGTTCCACATCGCCGGCGTGGACGAACGAGGCGAAGGCCTTCCCCGCACGGCGATCGCCGACGTGCCGACGTGCGCGGCCGTCATCCCCGCCCGCTCGCTCGCTCCGGGAGCCGGCGCCGTCCTGGATCTCACCGTCGACCTCGACGCGTCCCTCTCGGGCGACGAGGCGCAGAACGAGAAGGTCATGTTCGATCTGTGGTTCGGCCTGACGGACGCCGCCGCGGCCGACCTGACCGAGGACGGCTGCCCGACCGACGCGATCACCGTGCCGGCGCAGCCGGATCCGGAGGCCCCGGCCGATCCGGATGCGACGCCGGATGCCGGAGCGCTTCCGCCGGTCGTTCCCGCACCGGGCGCCTCGGCCGTGCCGCACGGTCCCGTCGTGCCGGGCGACGGCCTCGCCGCGACGGGTGCCACCGGGGCGCTCGCCGTCATGGTCCTGGGCTTCGGGATCGGAGGTGCGGGATGGCTGCTGCTGATGCTGTCACGGCGACGCCGACGCCGCGCGTGAGCCGCGTCCGCGAGACGCTGCGCTCGATCACCAAGGGGGTCAGCATCGGCGTGCTGGTGCTCGTGCTGGGGCTGGGCGTGCTCGTGATCGGCGTGCCGGCCGCGGTGGGCGGCGTCCCGCTCACGATCCTGACCGGATCCATGCGGCCGTCGCTGCCTCCCGGCACGCTCGTGATCGTGAAGCCGACGCCCGCCGAGGAGATCGCGATCGGCGACGTCCTGACCTATCAGCTCGAGTCCGGAAAGGCCGCGCTGGTGACCCACCGCGTGATCGGTCGCGCGGCCGACTCGGCGTCGGGTGAGCTGCGGTTCGTCACCCAGGGCGACGCGAATGACACGGCGGACGCCGAGCCCGTCAGACCCGTGCAGATCCGCGGCACGGTCTGGTACGCCGTGCCCTGGATCGGATGGGCGAACCAGGCGATCAGCGGACAGGCGCGCGCCTGGCTCGTGCCGCTCGCGGCCGGCGGGCTGTTCGTCTACGCCGGGTGGCTCCTGACGGCGGGAGTGGTGGAACGCGCGCGCAGCAAGCGCGCCGCGTGATCCGTCACGCGGCGTGCCGCGGCCGGGCGCCGGTCCGCCGGTGACCTTTCGGAATATCGAAATGGCAGGTGGGTGCGCGATTCCGGATCTCGGCGCCGTCCGGGATGCCGGTCCATTCCGGCGCATATTCTGCGATATCCTCTCGGCTGTTCCAACTGGGGGGAGCGGTGCGATGGACGAGCCACGTGTCGCGGTCGTGATCGAAGACGACCCCGACATCCGCGGCCTGCTCTCCGAAGTGCTCACGCAGGGCGGTTTCGCGGTTCATACGGCGCCCACGGGAGCCGAGGGGGTGCAGCTCGTGCGCGAGTTCGACCCGGTCGTGACGACGCTCGACGTGAGCATGCCGGGCATGGACGGCTTCGAGACGGCCAAGCGCATCCGCGACATCAGTCCGACATATCTCGTCATCCTCAGCGCCAGGTCCGAGGAGATCGACGTGCTGCAGGGCCTGCAGGCCGGTGCGGACGACTACGTCACGAAGCCGTTCCGTCCACGCGAGCTGCGGGCGCGGATCGAGGCCATGCTGCGCCGTCCTCGGGTTTCGAGTGCGGCGGCGACCGCGGAGCCGGACGCGCATGTCGAGGAGGAGGGCTGGCTCGAGCACCGCGGGCTGCGGCTGCACCCCGGCATGCGCACGGTGACGGCCGACGACACGCCGCTCGACCTGACGCGGACCGAATTCGATCTGCTGAACGAGCTGCTCGCCGCCGGCTCGCGGGTCGTGTCGAAGCAGCAGCTCACCCTCGCGCTGCGCGGCGACCGGCACAGCGACTTCGTCACGGATCACGACCTGCGGGCGATCGAGGTGCACATGGCCAACCTGCGACGCAAGATCGGCGAATCGGCCGCGCATCCGCGCTGGATCGAGACGGTCCGCGGTGTCGGCTACCGTCTCACGTCCGGCCTGCAGGGGCCCGAGGCCTGACCAACCCCCTGTGAGGCGAGGCGGTCAGTTCGTGGCCTGCAGCACCGGCATCGCCGAGTCGGCGGCGGACAGCCGCGCAGCGTCCGCTGCCGCGGACGTCAGGGCGTCCGCGTCGTACCCGTGGTCTGCCGCCAGCGCATAGCCCACGCCGATGGCGGGGAGCACGGCGTCCCGCAGTGCGACGATGTCATCGATAAGGCCCTGCCGCAGTTCGTCGCCCGTGGCGGCCGCGTCGGCGGCGTCCGATGCGCACAGGAGGAGCGCCGCGGTCGACTCATCGAGGGAACCGCCCACGACGTGCGGCGGCAGATGCCGGTGCACGGCATCCTGCCAGTTCGCCTCCACGAGCTCGGCGGCGCCCTGCCCGAATGCCTTCGCGATCTCGGTGAGCCCCGCGATGCGGATCGCGACGATCGCCATGGGCGCCCCGGCGCGCTCGCTGCGACGGGCGATGTCCTCGACGACCGCGCGGAACGTGTCGGGGGAGATCAGCGCCGTCCCCCGTCGATCCGCCTCGGCTCCGCCGGGCACGGGCGGCGAGGCCGTCGAGACGACGCGCAGCACGGACGTGGAGACGACCGCGACGATGGTCAGGGCGATCGTGACGATCGAGGACATGTTCGTGCCGAACCACTCGTTGAACAAGGCGCTCTCGGGCCCGGCGGTCAGGAACACGAGCGTCCGCGCGAGGTAGTAGGCCGCGGCCGCGGCCAGCACGAACGTCAGGCCCCACGCCGCGAAGACCTCGCGCAGCGCGCCGCGCAGCGTCTCGAGAGCGCCGAGCAGCGCGAACAGCCCGATTCCCGCGAACATCACGGGCGCGCCGGCCCAGTCGCCGACCTCGCGCTGCGCGATCGAGGCCACCAGCGTCAGCACGGCCGCGGCGGCGACGGCGATCCGGTGCACGGTGCCGAGCCGCCCGTTGAACACGCGGCAGCCGAGCCACATCAGCCCCATCTGGGCGACGAAGCCGGCGTTGCCGATCGCGACGGCGATCCAGAGTCCGCGGTCGATTGTCCAGGCGACGTAGCAGAACGTGACGAGGATGCCGGCGACGTACGCCGCCGCCCAGTACCGTCCGGATGCGCTTTCGCGCCGCACGACCGTCTCCAGCAGGAACACGGTGCTCGAGACCACGATCACTACGGCGGTCGCGAACGACGTGGTGAACAGATCCAGGGGGATCATCGCTCCTCCTCGGGGCCACGGGACGAGCCGGGCGCGGTTGCGGGCTCGGTTGCCGGGGCGGGTGCGCCGGCGGGAAGCGTCACGACGAAGGCCGCGCCTTCCCCGACGGCGCTCTGCACATGGATGTCGCCGCCGTGCGCGCGCACGATGTCGCGGCTGATCGCGAGGCCCAGCCCGCTGCCGTGGACACTGGAGCGGCGCACGGCGTCGGCGCGGTAGAACCGCTCGAACAGCTGGCCCTGCTCGGCGGGTGCGATACCGGGCCCGTCGTCCCGCACGGCGATGATGGCGCGATCGCCGTCGTTCGCGCATCCGATCCACACGTTCCCGTCCTGGTGGGCGTATTTGATCGCGTTCGAGAGCAGGTTGTCGACGACCTGTCCGATCCGGCTCGCGTCCGCGTGGGCCGTCGTCGGCTCGACGCCCTCCGTGTCGATCAGGATGCGGCGCTCCGCCGCGCGCGGCGCCGCGGCCTCGACGGCATGGCGCACGAGGGCGGCGATGTCCGTGGGCGCCAGGCGCAGGCGCGCGTCGAGGTCGGCATCCGGATCGGCCGAGGCCGAGAGGATGTCGCCCACCAGCGCGAGGAGGCGCTGGGCATTGCGCTCGGCCACCTCGAGATTGCGGCGCGCGGACGGCGCCAGCTCGCGGTCGTCGAGCGCCAGGTCGAGGTACCCCATGATCGAGGTGAGCGGCGTGCGCAGCTCGTGCGAGACGGATGCGACGAGGTCGTCGCGGGCCCTCAGGGCGGTGCGCTCGGCCGTCACGTCGCGCGAGACCAGCACGACGCCGGAGTCGCCGTCCGCGCGGATGCGCCGCGCGCTGACCTGCAGGGCGCGCCGTCCCGTGCCGAGCCCGCCGTGCCACAGGTCGAGGTTCTCGAACGTCTCGCCGCGGCGGGCGCGCGCGAGCGGGCGCTCCTCGGGCGGCAGGGACGTGACGCCGTCGGCGCGGAAGAGTGGCGCGTCCGGGTCGCCGTACAGGCGCGTGTGAGCGGGGTTCGTCACCGCGACCTGTCCGTCCGACCCGATCCGCATCACGCCGAAATCCACGGAGTGCAGCACCTCGCTGACGAGCGCCTCCTGGGTGCGGGCGCGCTCGAAGGCGGCTCGGAGAGTGAGCGACTGCCGGGCGAGCAGCGCCCGCTGCGCTCCGGAGCGGCGCGACAGGATGTGCCCGAACATCGCGAGCGCCACGATCGTGAGCGGCAGCAGGGCGCCGCGCGTGTCGAAGCCGAGGGACGTGTGCCCGAGGATCTGCCAGTAGGTGATCGTGACGGCGGCGCACAGCGCGATCGTGAGCACGATGCCGTAGTTCAGCGCGACCCAGAGCACCGGGAACATCCACAGCAGCCCGAGCCCGCTTGTGGGATGGCCCAGCTGGAGGACGGTGATCCCCGCGATGTCGGCGAGGGGCACGATCGCGGGCACCCAGTTCGGCAGCCGATCCCACCGGACGACGACCGTGAACGCACTCGTGAGCAGCACGATCGCGACCCCGACGGCCAGCGCGCCGAGATCGCGGTAGCTGCCCGACGACACGACCAGACCCGCGGCGAACAGCGTCACCAGCCCCAGCAGCAGCTGGTTCAGGATGACGGTGCGCTCGCGCGACGGGTCGCGCGGCGACGGGGTGTCCGCGGTCATGCGCCGACGTTACCGCGCGCCCGGGACCCGCCTCGCAGGGCTGCCGCCGGCGACAGCCGACTGGTAAGGACGGCGCGGGGCGCGCTCCGCATCCGTCCCGCGACGGAGATCCGGCCCGACACGCGTGTTCCGCCGACAGCGGACAGAAGCCGAACGCGCTGGTGGAATGTCCGAGGAGGGTGGCAGAGTCTATCCGTCCTCGCGCGCGTCCGCGTGAGGAAGTCCCACTGTGGAGGCCCCCGTGCTCGGCAAGCTCCTCTTCCGATATCTGACGCGCTATAAATGGCTGCTCGTCGCGGTGCTGGTGTTCCAGTTCGCGTCGGCGATGGCCGCCCTCTACCTCCCGTCCTTGAATGCCGACCTCATCGATGAGGGCGTCGCGAACGGCGACACCGGCTACATCCTCCGCACCGGTCTGGTGATGATCGCGGTCTCGATCGGCCAGATCGTGGCGTCGATCATCGCGACCGCTGCCGCCGCCCGGTCGGCGATGGGCGCCGGTCGCGACATCCGCGCCGACGTCTTCCAGAAGGTCAGCTCGTTCTCCGAGCGCGAGGTGTCGCAGTTCGGCGCCGGTTCGCTCATCACCCGCAACACGAACGACGTGCAGCAGGTGCAGATGCTCGCCATGATGGGCGCCACGATGCTGGTGCAGGCGCCCATGCTCGCGATCGGCGGCATCATCATGGCGCTGCGTCAGGACGTCGGGCTGAGCTGGATCATCGGCGTCGCGGTGCCCGTGCTGCTGTTCGCGGCGGGCCTCATCATCTGGCGCATGGTGCCGCTGTTCCGTCAGTGGCAGACGAAGCTCGACGCGATCAACCGCACCATGCGCGAGCAGCTCACCGGCGTGCGCGTGGTGCGCGCGTTCGTGCGCGAGCGCATCGAGGAGGAGCGTTTCCGCGGGGCGAACGACGGCATCACGCTCGTCAGCCGCAAGGTCGGATCGCTGTTCGTCCTGATGTTCCCGCTCGTGATGCTCATCCTCAACGTCACGGTCGTCGCCGTGGTGTGGTTCGGTTCGTTCGAGGTCGACAGCGGACGCGTCCAGATCGGCACGCTGTTCGCGTTCATGCAGTACGTCGGTCAGATCCTGGGCGGCGTGATGATGGCGACGTTCATGACGATCATGATCCCGCGCGCCGCGGTGTCGGCCGACCGCGTGGGCGAGGTGCTGGGCGTCGAGACGTCGCTCACGCGCCCGGATGCGCCGGTGTCGGACATGCCGACGCCCGGCGAGGTCGTGTTCGACGACGTCTCCTTCACCTACCCGGGCGCCGACGAGCCGGTCATCGCGGGCGTGAGCTTCCGCGCCGCTCCGGGCGAGACTGTCGCGATCGTGGGATCGACCGGCGCGGGGAAGACCACGCTCGTCAACCTGATCCCGCGGCTGTTCGACGCGACCGGGGGAGCGGTCAGGGTGCACGGCATCGACGTGCGTCAGGCCGACCTCGAGGCGCTGTGGGCGGGCATCGGGCTCGTGCCGCAGCGTCCGTTCCTGTTCAACGGCACGATCGCGTCGAACCTGCGGTTCGGCCGCGAGGAGGCGACCGACGACGAGCTGTGGGCGGCCCTCGAGATCGCCCAGGCCGCCGACTTCGTGCGCGAGAAGCCGAAGGGGCTCGACGAGCCGATCGCGCAGGGCGGCACGAACGTGTCGGGCGGGCAGCGGCAGCGCCTCGCGATCGCGCGCGCGATCGTCAGCAGGCCCAGCGTTCTGGTGTTCGACGACTCGTTCTCGGCGCTCGACCTCACGACCGATGCGCGGCTGCGTCAGGCGCTGTGGCGAGAGCTGCCGGAGGTCACCAAGATCGTGGTCGCGCAGCGGGTGTCGACCATCACGGACGCCGACCGGATCGTCGTGCTCGAGGGCGGGCGCATGGCCGGCATCGGAACGCATGACGAGCTGCTCGCCAGCAGCCCCACATACCGCGAGATCGTCGACTCGCAGCTGGGGGTCCAGGCATGATGCGCGGCGAAGCGACAAGGTGGAGTGAGGCGACGAAGTGACCGAGACGAATTCCGCCGTGGACGAGAACCAGATCGACGACCAGGCACGGATCGAGGCGGATGCCGCAGAGAAGGCGCGCCGCGAGGCCGGCGACTGGGACGCCCCGCCGCCGGGGAAGCCGAAGAATCTGGGGCCCAGCTTCATCCGCTTCATCGGCCTGCTGGGGCCGTACAAGTGGGTCTTCGGACTCGTGATGCTGCTCGGCGCCGCCGGCGTCGTGCTGGCGATCATCGCGCCGCGCGTGCTCGGCGAGGCGACCAACATCGTGTTCGAAGGCTCCATGTCGACCGTGCTCGCGGGGCAGTTCCCCGTGGGCACGACGCAGGAGCAGGTCGTGGAGGCGCTGCGCCAGGCCGGCCAGACCGACTTCGCCAACACGATCGCCGCGATGAAGCACTTCGAGCTCGGCGCGGGGATCGATTTCGCGCAGCTCGCCGTCGTCATCCGTTGGGTGCTGATGCTGTACGTCGTCTCGGCGCTGCTGCAGTGGCTGCAGGGCTACGTGATCAACGTGATCATGGTCAAGACGATGTGGCGCGTGCGCGAGCGGATCGAGGCGAAGATCAACCGCCTGCCGCTGTCCTACTTCGACAAGGTGCAGCGCGGCGAGCTGATCTCGCGCGTCACGAACGACGTCGACAACATGACGAACACGCTGCAGCAGTCGCTGTCGGGCGCGGTGACCTCGATCCTCACCGTCGTGGGCGTGCTGATCATGATGTTCACGATCTCGTGGCAGCTCGCACTGGTGGCACTCGTGGCGCTGCCGCTCATGGCCGTGATCTTCGGCGTGATCGGCCCCCGCTCGCAGAGGGCCTTCCAGACGCAGTGGGCGAAGGTCGGCCGTCTGAACTCCCGCGTCGAGGAGGCGTTCTCGGGGCACGCCCTCGTGAAGGTCTACGGCCGGGAGAAGACGAACGAGGAGGCCTTCGGCAAGGAGAACGACGAGCTGTTCGACGCGGCGTTCAAGGCCCAGTTCTTCTCGGGCCTGATGATGCCGGGCGTGCAGTTCATCGGATCGCTCACCTACGCGGGCATCGCTGTCCTGGGTGGCCTGATGGTCGCGAGCGGTCAGCTGCGCATCGGCGACGTGCAGGCGTTCGTGCAGTACTCGCAGCAGTTCACGCAGCCGCTCATGGAGCTCGGAGGCATGACGAGCGCCGTGCTGTCGGGCACCGCCTCGGCCGAGCGCGTGTTCGAGCTGCTCGACGAGCCCGAGCAGGAGGACGACGCGGAGGACGCCCCGAAGGCGCCCGAGGGCCGCGGCGTGATCGAGTTCCGCAACGTCTCGTTCTCCTACACGCCCGAGCAGCCCCTGATCCGGGATCTGTCGTTCCGCGTGGAGCCCGGGCAGACGGTAGCGATCGTCGGTCCGACCGGCGCGGGCAAGACGACGCTCGTGAACCTGATCATGCGCTTCTACGAGCTCGACGGCGGCGCGATCCTGCTCGACGGGCAGGACATCTCGAAGATGACGCGGTACGACGTGCGCGAGCGCGCGGGCATGGTGCTCCAGGATCCGTGGCTGTTCTCGGGCACGATCCGGGAGAACATCCGCTACGGCCGGCAGACGGCGACGGACGAGGAAGTCGTCGAGGCGGGCAAGGCGACCTACGTCGACCGCTTCGTGCACTCGCTCCCGGACGGGTACGACACCGTGCTGGAGGAGGACGCGGCGAACGTCTCGGCGGGTGAGCGCCAGCTCATCACGATCGCGCGTGCGTTCGTGTCGCAGCCGAGCGTGCTGATCCTGGACGAGGCGACGAGCTCGGTCGACACCCGCACCGAGCAGCTGCTGCAGCACGCCATGGCGGCGCTGCGAGAGGGGCGCACGTCGTTCGTGATCGCGCACCGCCTGTCGACCATCCGCGATGCCGACCTGATCCTGGTCATGGAGCACGGCGACATCGTCGAGCAGGGCACGCACGACGAGCTGATCGGCCGCGAGGGTGCCTACTGGCGCCTGTACCAGTCGCAGTTCGAGCACGCCGCCGTGGACCTCGACGCGGCGCAGACCGCCGACGTCGCCACCGACACCACGGCGGTAGACGTTCCCGCCGCGGCGGGCGCTCCGGCCGACGGCGACGCCCGGGACTGAACCCGGGGGCGCCGGCGGCGCTCCCGGGTCGCGCACCGGGGGGACAGGGCGCGGGACACAGGACACCGATCCGGAGATCTGCGCGCATCCGGACCGTTTGCAGGAGATCCGTCCGGAACGGTGCAGATGTCCGGGTCGGTGCAGGCGGATCGGTGTGGCTGGGTCGTCCACAGCCGCCGCCTCGGGTGGGAAGCGCAGACGGCTTGTGCACAGCCGTTCCGCAAGGGTGCTCCGACGGCACGCTCACGACATGGATCCCATCACCGTACTGATCGAGCTGGGGGGCGTCGCGCGCTATCAGACGCTCATGAAGCGCGGTGTGACCCGCCATCGCCTGTCGGCCGCGATCGCATCCGGCACGGTCGACCGCGTGAGGATCGGATGGCTCGCGCTGCCGACCGCCGATACCGATATACGCAGGGCGGCATCGTTCGGTGTGGTTCTCAGCTGCGTGACGTTGCTGCGGCGCCGCAACGTCTGGACCCTTCCCGTGCCCACACCGCACGTCGCGATCCATCCGAAGGGCAACCTGGCCGGACCGACCGCGGCGCATGTGCACTGGGCCACGCCCATCGTGCCGCGTGATCCCGACGTGCTCGAGGACCGGCTCGTCAACGCACTGGTCATCGCGGCGACGTGTCAACCATACGAACGCGGCCTTGCCGCGTGGGAATCGGCGATCCGGCAGCAGCTCGTCGACACCGACACGCTCCGGAGGCTCGCCCTGCCACCGGATGCACGACGCCTTCTCAGTGACGCGAAGCCGTTCGCCGACGCAGGCGGCGAGACGATCGTCTCCTCACGCCTGCGCTGGACGAAGCTCCCGATGCGTCGCCAGGCCTATGTGGCCGGGCACCCGGTCGACCTGCTGATCGGCGAGAGGCTCGTCGTGCAGATCGACGGCGGTCACCACGTGGACGCCCAGCGCCTCATCGACAACGAGCACGACGCGAGACTCCGGCTGATGGGCTACCACGTGATCCGGATCGGGCACTGGCAGATCATCGACGACTGGGTGACGATCGAGGAGCTGATCCTCACGGCCGTCGCGCAGGGCCTGCACCTCGCGCGCCGCTGAGGGCGGATCGGCTACTTCGGTACGAGTCCGGAGATCTGCACACCTTCGGGCAGAAAACGCGGCAGACGTCCCGATCGGTGCAGATCTCCGGATCCGTGCATCCGTCTGCCTTCCGATCCGCGCGCACGCCGGTCCGTGCAGCGCCTGCCTCCCGATCCGTGCAGCCCTCCATCCGGGCTCGCGCGGGCGGCCTACTGCAGCCCGAGGAGGTCCAGCGGGTGGGTGAGGCGCCAGCCGAGGTCGGGGCCGGTGACGTCGCCCTCGATCGCGAGCGGCACGGTCGCCGTGTCGAACGGGCCGGTGGCGGTCAGCTCGCCCACCTCGGCGCCGTCCAGCAGGCCCACCTCGATGTCGTACTCGCTCTCGACGGCGGCGGTGCCGCGGTCCCACAGCACGACGGAAGCGTCGCCCGTCGTGACGACCTCCGCGTCCTCGCCCCACTCGGTCGTGACGGTGGCGACCGTCGTGCCGGCCGCGACCGACGGACCCGGCTGCAGTGACTTCTCGACCTGGTCGAGGAGGTCGCGGCTCACGGTCTCGCGCAGTTCCTCGTTCGGCTGCCCCAGCACCGCCGAGTACACGCGCACGGTCGTCTGGCCGAGCGTGACGTCTCGTGCCGTGAGCAGGTTCCACTGCTCCTGCATGCCCTCGAGCAGGGTGCCGGTCTTGATGCCGACCACGCCCGGCTCACCCAGCAGCGGGTTCGTGTTCTCGACCTTGCCGGCGCCGGGCAGATCGATCTCGGGCATCGCCACGATCTCCGAGATGACCGGATCGGCGAGGGATGCGCTGGCGAGCTTGATGAGCGCGGCCGGCGTCGCCGTGTTCTGCGGGGAGATGCCGCTCGGGTCGACCATCGTGATCCCCGACAGGCCGTGCGCCTCCAGCCACTTGGGCACTTCGAGCACGAACGCGTCCTTCGAGCCCCAGAGCTCGGTCGTCAGGCGGTCGATGTAGTTGTTCGCGGACCCGATCAGGATGCCCTCGATCATTTGCCGCTGGGTCAGGGTGCCGCCGATCGGCACATCCAGGGCCGACTCGTTCGCGTAGCGGTACTGCCAGTACAGCGTGTTGTCGTCCGCCGTGAAGGAGTAGGACGGTCCGTCCTCGCCGACCGCGAGCGGCGCCTTCTCCAGGATCATCATCACCGTGACGAGCTTCGCGATGCTCGCCATCGGCACGGTCTCGGCGTCGAGCGCGGCGATCGTGCCGAGCCCCTCCGCGCCGACGGCGGCGGTGCCCTCGGTGGGCCAGGTCACGCCGAGCGGATGACCGGGGTTGGGCGCCACGGTCGCGGCCGAGACGGTGGGCGCCACGTTGTCGAGCGGCCACAGCGCGCAGCCGCCGACGTACGCGAGCAGGAGTGCGCCGGCCGAGATCAGCGGCGCGGCGATCAGCCCGCCGCGGCGGTCGCGGCGCGGCGGGAGCAGATCGCCCGCGGCGGGAACCTGGCCGGAGAGGCGGGGCGCGTCCGTCGTGATCGGCGTCGAGAGCGTCGCGGGGTCGACCCAGGCCAGCGCGGCCGTGGCGGTCGTCACCGGCTCGGGCGCAGCGGGCTCCTCGTCCTCGGCGGCCGGCCCGGCGAGCGCCAGCGCCTGCGCGACGGCGGCCGTCTCGCGGCGCTCGCGCCGGCCCCCGGGCGTCGGCAGCGCCTCGAGCTCCTCGGCCGACATCGCCCGACGGACGGCGCCCTTCTCGAGCGCGATCAGCGCGGCGACATCGAAGGCCTGCGTGGGCTCGAGGGCGTCCTCGGACGGCGGCACGGTCACATGCGACGCCGCGTGCGCGGGCGTCGCGGGCGCCGCCGTGCCGGACGCGCCCGAATCGGGAGCGTCGCGCGGGGGGAGTTCGTCGATCGCCACCCGATCACGGTACCCGCCGTTCCCCGAGAGATCCCGTAGATCCGCTGGTCCGCGGGCGCGTCGAAACCGGCCTAGAATCTCCTCACACCCACGGGAGTCCGGCGAGCCGGGCTGAGAGGAAGCGATCCGCGCTTCGACCGTCGAACCTGATCCGGATCATGCCGGCGCAGGGAGGAGAGAGATGAACACGTCCACCCACCGCTTCGTCGCCACGAGCACGAGCACGAACCGCCGCTTCACGTGGCGCGTCGTCGACATCGTCGTGGCGAGCGTCATCGGCGTCGCCGCGGGCGTCGTCTTCTGGCTCTGGGGCCTCGCCTGGCCCGGGCTCGACAGCCTGCTCGCGTTCACCCCCGGCCTCTCGGGTCTGCTCGCGGGCGGCTGGCTCTTCGCCGGCGTGCTCGGCGGACTCGTCATCCGCAAGCCCGGAGCCGCGCTCTTCACCGAGGTGGTCGCCGCGGTCGTGTCCATGGCCCTCGGCACGCAGTGGGCGTTCCTCACGTTCGTGTGGGGCCTGGTGCAGGGCGTCGCCGCCGAGCTCGGCTTCGCGGTCCTGCTATACGCGAACTGGCGCCTGCTCGGCGCGCTGCTGTCGGGCGCCTTCGCCGGCATCGCGGTCGCGGTGCTCGACACGAACTTCTCATCGGTCGCGGCCCTCGCGGCCGAGGCTCGCGCCGTCTACTTCGTCTCCGCGGTCGTCTCGGGCGTCGTCGTCGCCGGCGTCCTGTCGTGGGTGATCGTCCGTGCCCTGGCCGCCACAGGTGCGCTCGACCGGTTCGCCGCCGGCCGGGAGGCCCGCGCGCGCGGCGCCGCGTCCGAGGCGTGACCGCCGCGGACGTCGCCCCTGCGCGCGCGGAGGCGCGCGGCTGGGGGTGGCGCCACGCGGGACGCTCGCGCTGGGCGGTGCGCGGAGTGGATCTGCGGATCGATCCCGGCGAGCGCGTGCTGCTGCTCGGGGCGAGCGGATCCGGCAAGTCCACCCTGCTGCGCGGACTCGCGGGCGTGCTCGGCGACGAGGAGGACGGCGAGCCCGCGGGCGAACTGGTGATCGACGGCGTCCCTGCGGCTCAGGCCCGCGGTCGCGCGGGGCTCGTGCTGCAGGATCCGGATGCGCAGGTCGTGCTCGCGCGGGTCGGCGACGACGTGGCGTTCGGATGCGAGAACCTCGGCGTCCCGCGCGAGGAGATCTGGCGCCGGGTGCCCGCTGCGCTCGCCGCGGTGGGTCTCGACGTCGCGCTCGACAGGTCGACGTCGGCCCTGTCGGGCGGACAGAAGCAGCGTCTCGCGCTCGCGGGCGCGCTCGCGATGCGGCCGGGGCTGCTGCTGCTCGACGAGCCCACCGCGAACCTCGACCCCGCCGGTGTCGAGGAGGTGCGGGACGCTGTGATCCGCTCGGTGGCCGCCTCCGGCACCACGCTCGTGGTCGTCGAGCACCGCGTCGACGCGTGGGCGCCGCACGTCGACCGCGTCGTCGTGCTCGGAGCCGGGGGCGCGGTCGTCGCGGACGGCAGCCCGGACGAGGTGTTTCGCGGTCACGCCGCGTCGCTCACCGCGGCGGGGGTGTGGGTGCCGGGTGTCGCGCCGAGCGTGCCCCGCACGGCCCCCGCCGGCCCGTCCGACGACCTGCTGATCGCGCAACGGCTCGGCGTCGGTCGCCGGCGCACGGGCGTCACGGATGCGGCGATCGCGGCCTCCGACGTGGATGCGACCGTGCGCAGCGGGCGCCTGCTGGCGATCACGGGGCCCAACGGCGCGGGCAAGTCGACGTTGGCGCTCACGATCGCGGGGCTGCTTCCGCCCGTGCGGGGCCGGCTCGCCGCGACGGCCGCGCTTGCCGAGTCGGGCGATCCGTCGGCGCGGCGACGCCGCGGCCGCGCGCCCGCGGTGGGCGACGCCCCGCTCGCGTGGTCGTCGCGCGATCTGCTCACGCGCATCGGCATGGTCTTCCAGTCGCCCGAGCACCAGCTGCTCGCGGCGACCGTGCGGGACGAGCTCGCCGTCGGCCCGCGCGCTCTCGGGCTCGATGACGCCGCGGTGACCGCGCGCGTCGAGCCGCTGCTGGAGCGGCTGGGCCTGTCGCATCTGGCGGGCGTCAACCCGTTCACGCTCTCGGGCGGGGAGAAGCGCCGACTCACGGTCGCGGCGATGCTCGCCACCAGGCCCCGCATGCTCGTGCTCGACGAACCGACGTACGGGCAGGATGCGCGCACCTGGCGGGAGCTGGCGGCACTGCTCGACGACATCCGGTCTGGGGGAGCGGCGGTCGTGTGCGTGACGCACGACCGGCCGCTCGTGGACGCCCTGGCGGACGACATCCTGCGCCTCGGATCGCCCCGCGCCGAGGTGAGCGCATGAGCCTCGTGGTGATCGACGCGCGGCACAGTCCGCTCGCCCGGGTGAACGCGCTCGCGAAGTTCGCCGCGACGCTCGTGCTCGGCGTCGCCCTGATCCTGTCGATCGACGCGGTCTCGGCGGGCGTGGCCCTGGCGCTGACGGCCCTGCTGATGCCGTTCGCGCGCCTGCCCTCGCGGCAGCTGTGGCCCCGGCTGTGGCCGATCGTGCTCGCGGCGGCGATCGCAGCGGTCGGCACGCTGCTCTACGGGCGCCCGGACGGCCAGATGCATGTCGAGTGGGGCCTGCTGCGCATCAGCGACGGATCGATCGCGCTCGCGCTGGCGATCCTGCTGCGCGTGATGGCGATCGCGCTGCCCAGCGTCGTGCTGTTCGCGACGACGGATCCGACCGATCTCGCCGACGCGCTCGCGCAGCTCGCGCGGCTCCCGGCGCGCTTCGTGCTCGGCGCGCTCGCCGCCCTGCGGCTCGTGGGGCTGCTGATCGACGACTGGCGTGAGCTCGGCGACGCGCGTCGCGCGCGCGGCGTCGCCGACACGGGCCGGATCCGCCGGCTCGCCGGGCAGACGTTCGCGCTGTTCGTGCTCGCCATCCGGCGGGGCACCAAGCTCGCGACCGCGATGG